>JAQICO010000127.1 GCA_027858495.1 Spirochaetaceae bacterium | reverse complement strand
GCCAACTGATAAGCCACTTCATGGGTAGGTTTCCCGCAAGGACTCCGGTCAGCATGGCAATTACCACCAAAAAGCTGCGTAAGCCTTGGTTTGGCGGTTCCTGATTAATCATTGAGTAGTTTCTCTACGGCCCATTGGCTCAGATGCAGACCAAACATGCCGGTGATGGCCGGAAAACTGCCGAAGGGGGCCCGCTTGCCCTCCTCTAAAACCTCGGGGGGTGCGGGGAAATCGGCGGGGTTTTCACGGGAATAGACCACAGAGACACCCAGTCCAACCCCTCGTTTACGAAGTTCACCACGAAGTTTTTTTGCCAGAGGGCACACCTGAGTATCCATTAAATCGGCCCGTTCTATGGCCTGGGGATTGCCCTTACGTGCGGCTCCCATGCTGGATAATAGGGGTATTTCATTTCGCCAGCAGTATTCAATTAACCCAGCCTTGGATTTAAAGGAATCGATGGCATCCACCACTAAATCGCCCGAGTGCTGCAACAGCTCGACCAGGTTCTGCTGATCTAAAAAGACCGAATGAATTTCCACCTGACAGTCAGGGTTGATCTGTTTCACCCTTTCTTCTGCACATTCCGTTTTTAATCGGTTTAAGTTGGGTTCAATGGCCAGAATTTGACGGTTGAAGTTACTCAGATCCACCCGGTCAAAATCAATTAGCCGAAGATGCCCCACCCCGGAGCGCACCAGGCCCTCCAGTACATATCCCCCCACAGCTCCAAGGCCGATGAGAGTAAGTGTTTTATGTCCCAGGGACTGCAGAGCCTTGACTCCTATCATCTGCTCCATTCTTGAAAACCGCTGCATTTCCATGAATCTGTTCCTTCCATCCTTCGATTTCCATGCTGCCGGCTGAAGCCAAAGCTGCATATAGGTCTTCCATCTTCTTTTGATAGGCCTCTAAAGTCAAGGGAGGATCTCCATGATAATCGCTCTCTGCAAGAATTTTTTCCCTGGGGATTAGCTTTAACAGTTCCTCAAGCCAAAGCTGGCCCTTGGCTAAACTTCTCCATCCAACAGAGAGGTAGCAGCCCCGTTTTATCAACTGGCCGGCCAATTCCACCGAAGCGGTGAATCCGTGAATCATCACCGGAAGCTGGTGGGCGATCTTTGGGGCCAATCTAAAAAAGTCCTGCCAGGTTTTATATAGATGAAGGGCCATGGGCCGGGAATATTTTTCCGCCAGTGCGCATTGCCCAAGGAAGATCTCCTCCTGTTCCTGCCAATCTCTGGCCTTGGGACCCCGGTCCAATCCTATTTCACCCAGGCCGATATCAGGATTAGACCTTAATAGATCCTCCAGCCGGGCTAACTCCCCGGTTCCGCCGGGTCCTAAATTCCAGGGATGCATCCCTAGAAAGAGTCGGGATTGGCTAGATGGAGGGTCTAAGATTTTTTTATCCCTATCTGATCTATGAGATTCCACAAGGCTCTGCCAGTCCTGGGGGCCCTGACTATTTATCCAAAGAGGATGTTGAGGTTGAACATCCCTGATAGAACTATGAACATGGCAGTCTATGAAGGTCATAAACTAAGTATAACCCGAGAAACACTCCCCAGGCCAGCCTTAGCGCTTTATGACTTTGTAAAAGATAGGACAACAGAACATTGCCTCTTCCCCCATGGGCGGGACAATGATAAGCTGAAACTCAAGCCGTCGAAAAAGGAGCTCAGCTGTGATTATAGATAAACAAACCGAATTAAAGGTTGCCCATCCTTCAAAAAAACTCCTGCCTAAAAGTTTACCCAGCCGGGATGATATAGATAGAGCATTAAAACCGCTGATACTCTCCGCCTCGGGCTGGAGAAAGGTCTTTGTTTCTTCAGGTGATGAAAACTCCATGGATGAGAATTTATCTCCGGCAGACCGCCTGCTTTCTGCAGCCATGGCCCGGGTATTTGCAGAATTTGTCAAAGAGAAATCCTCCATGGAACATCCAACCATTCTATTGGGAATGGACAGCCGCCCCACCGGTCCGATGATGGGCGATATTATGTGCCGAATTTTCCTGAAAGAAGGAATTGATGTCAAACCCCTTTTTATTGTGGCCGCCCCGGAAATTATGGCCTCGGTGGGACAGAATAAAGAAATTCAGGGGTTTTGTTACATCTCCGCCAGCCATAATCCTGTGGGCCATAACGGAGTGAAATTCGGTTTAGCCACCGGAGGGGTTATCGGAGGAGAACAGGCGGCGGAGTTAATAGAAAGCTTTAAAAAACTCATGGACGATGATTCGGCTTTGGAAGATTTATTAAGAGATGAAATAATGGGTGCTCCGCTGGAAAAATGCTATGCCGGACTGGAAGAAAATAAAAATAAAACATACCGGGATTACCTGCATTTCAGCTATACCGTAGCCGGCGCCGGAATAGAACCCAAGGTATTTAAGGCTCAAATGGGCCTGGCCATGGAAAGCCGGCCCCTGGGAGTGGTGGGCGAACTAAACGGAAGCGCCCGGTCTTTATCGGTGGATCCCCTGTACCTGCAAAGCCTGGGGGTCAAGGCGAGATTGATAAATAATACACCCCGCAACTTCGTCCATGCCATGGTTCCCGAAGGGGATTCTCTAAATTACTGCCGAGAAGAATTGGAGCTGGCCCACCAGGAGGATCCCTCTTTTCTTCTTGGTTATGTCCCCGACTGCGATGGCGACCGGGGGAATCTGGTATATTTTTCAAAAAAAGAAGGCAAGGCGTTGATCCTTCAGGCCCAACAGGTCTTTGCCCTTTCTGCACTGGCAGAATTAACCTATCAGCGCTGCCTTCCCCAGGGGGAAAAGACCAGGTTGGCCATTGCTGTCAACGGCCCCACTTCACGGCGTATCGATGAAATGGCAGAAACCCTGGGGGTTAAAGTTTTCAGGGCCGAGGTGGGAGAAGCCAATGTGGTAAATCTAGCTCAATCCCTGAGAGATAGAGGATATGTAGTTCCCATTCTAGGC
>JAQICO010000095.1 GCA_027858495.1 Spirochaetaceae bacterium | reverse complement strand
CAGAATAGACAAAGAACTTATCATCGTATTCCGGAGTTCCGGAGTATAGAAAATCCTCATCAAGGCTCAACTCTAAACTCCAAGAATATTGCATAACCCTGGAGTCATCGCCCATGGTTGAGGCACTGCCATCGGAAAGTTGTGCAGTCCAAAAGCGGATGCCCTCTCCCTCTTCACCTGAAGGAATACTTTCAGGCAATTCATCACCCAGCTGAAAATATTCTGAGGCAATGGAATATCCCGTGGAGGATAAAGCCTGTGGAATCCAGGCGAAGGCAACCTGCTGGACTGAGGTATCATCTTGAGCCTCTCCTTCCAGAGTAAAACGCCCCCCGTCGGTTAATGTGGGGAAAGAACCTTCTTCGGGAGAACCGACCAGCATTAACGGAGAATCTCGGTCTCCAATAACCAGGCTACGATTCAAGAGAGTCCTTTCACCACCCTGATCCAACACAGCAATAATAATATTGTAATTTCCAGGTACTTCTGGAGTTGTCAGAGAAAATGAACAAAGACGGGTTTCAAGGTTCGTATCCAGCACGTCCAGCCCCTCGCCGCCGAAGGAGCTCTCAAGACTTTCCCATATCTCCGAAGCAGCTGAGGCTTCTACAATGGAAGCATAAACCTGCTTTACCGAATCATCGTCCATTGCCTCAATGACCACAGGAACGCCCCCGGATAACATCAAACCAGAAGGTTGATCCCCGAATATTTCAATGACTGGTATATTCATCTTAGGATTTATCAGAAGCCATCCATGACTCTCTTCCTGGCTATTCCCGCTTTCATCACTTACTTGAAACACCAGTTCCAAAGGTAAATCGCCATTGGCGGTGAGCACATCGGACGACACATCCAGGGTTTCATAAAGGGCATCCCCCTGAACATCAAAAACCCAGCTATATACATTGCCATGGGTTCCTGCAGAGAGATTTACTCCTTGGGATATTATTTTATTATAGAACTCCGTAGAATTCTCATCTCTTAAAATCATGCGGACAGAGTCAGGTGCAAAGTTGTCCAGGGTTGTTCCTATAATTTGAAAATCTCCATTTTGATAATAATCCATGGAAGAAAAATCACCCGGGTTAAGCTGGCTTAAAAACTCTCTGGATTTTAGTGAAACCTGAACCTGAGCAGTCCTTGCTATAAAAAGTGTGCTGGGATTAACATTTGGAGGCTGAGAATCCACAAGAAGGGTTATTTGACGAACAGATTTATCAGAACTATTACCTCTGCCATCCATGGCTGTAATAATGAGACTATGTTCTCCTTCCTCAAGAGAAAGATCTGCACTCCAGGAAGTTCTTCGACTATTCAATACAGCCTTGGTTATTTGCTGATTGGTCTGACATAATATATTGACAGCAGTCACCTGTACGTTATCACTGCAATCTCCGCTTAATGTAAAAGTCGGCGTCACCCACTCCATATCCATATGCGAGGTTATAGCTATTTCTGGTCCCTGAAGATCAATCTCTTTTCCCAAAGAACCCTTTAAAAGATCATCACAAGATATAAAGATTATTAACGTGGCCAATATCAAAGTTAATATCAAAGATCTCTTCACAATTAACACATTTTCCCTCCCGAAAACAAAAAAAGAAAAAACAATCGACTATAAATGTTGTGAATTCATTATTGTTCATTAGAATTATCAATGACTTATTATATCTCTAATCCCTTAGATATGGCAAGTAGTAGTTTTTTTTTTAAATAATCCCCCTGAAATATTTTTGTGATATTCTTCTCGATCTTCACAGAGACATCACCCTAAGTAAATATAAATTATTATCTGAGAGAATATTTTTCTAATAGATCTTTCCCTTGCCTCAGCCAGTCCGAAGAAATATGATCAAGGGGCAATGGGAAATATTCCCCATGAAATTTTCAAGGAGCCAGCCAGGGATGATAGATTAGGCAACAGGGAGAAACAGACTATATTCGCAGCGGCGCTTTCTCACCCTTTCCTACTTATGCCGCTCATAAAAACCACTGGAGGTGCTTATGAGCAAACCATTCCTACATATCAGGGGCCTGAATTTCAGCTACCCTCAATCCATCGATTCAATCTTCTCCAACTTCGAACTTAGTCTCTCAGAGGGCTGGACCGCCATGGCCGGAGCAAACGGAGGAGGAAAAACCACCCTGCTCAGACTTATCACCGGAGAACTGCAGGCAAGTACCGGAAAAATCCAGCGGCCCGGGAAAACCCTTTATTGCTCCCAGGAAGTCCATCAACCTCCCCCGGAACTGGAGGATTTTTTCATGGAGCTTTACAGCGGCAATAATATTGCCGGCCGGCTTTTTGGAAGACTGAAGATGGAACACCAATGGCCCTACCGCTGGGATACCCTGAGTTTCGGAGAACGTAAAAGGGCTCAGCTGGCCTCGGCCCTGCTGCAGGACCCCGCCCTATTAGCCCTGGACGAACCGACAAACCACCTGGATGAACAGGCCCGGCAATTGATAGAGCAAATCCTGAAGGAATACCGGGGTGTGGGTCTGCTGGTCAGCCATGACAGGAACCTGCTGGACAATCTTTGCAGTCAAACTCTGATACTGGGCAAGGGCGAGCCAAGGCTTTTCAAGGGGAATTGGTCCCGGGCCATGGAACAGCAGAATCACGAATCCCGGGCTCAGCAGCTGCGCTATGTAGAATTCAAAAAGGAAGAACGGCGGTTAAAAAGGGAAGTACAACGTAGAAAAGAAGAGGCGGAAAAACATAAAAAAGATTTCTCAAAAAAACATCTGGACCCCAAAGACCATGACGGAAAAAGAAAAATAGATGCCATGAGATTAGCAGGAAAGGACGTCATGGGGGGTAAACTGGTTAAAGCCATGGATAACAGGTTGCAGAACTTTCAAAAAGACATCGAAGGTCCTGTAAAAAAAGGGAAACTGGGCGTGACCCTCAATGCTCTGGAATTTAAGGGAGACTATTTTTTTAAACTGATCAAACAATCTATTCCCCTGGGGGAAGAACGATCTCTTAAAATTCCTGAACTGGAGCTGCGAAGCAATGAAAGAATTGCCCTAAGGGGAGTGAACGGCGGCGGAAAATCCACCTTGATTCGTTTTATTTTGACCCGGGGAAATTTAACAGAAGGGAATCATCTCTATCTGCCCCAGGAAATCCCTCCTGCCGAACAGATGGAATTGCTATATCAGTTTCATGGGTTGGAAGATAAACAGCAGGGAGAAGTGTTATCCCACTATTCCAGACTGAACGGCCAGCCTGTAAATCTGAAGGATTCAGCACGGCCCAGTCCAGGAGAAATGCGAAAGCTAGCTCTATCCATGGCTTTTTTTCGGGCCTGTCCTCTGTTGATTTTGGACGAGCCCACCAATCATTTGGATCTGCCTTCAATGCTGGCCCTTGAAGAGGCACTGGAGAACTATGAGGGGGCGCTACTGCTGGTGAGCCACGATACCGTTTTTCGGGATAAATTGACCGATAGATCCTGGGAGATAACCCAGGACAACCAAGGATTGTCCACTCTAAGGGTTTGTTAATGTCCCCTTTTCCTGACATACATTCAGGCTATAGCTGAAGAGAAATGCACCTCAACCTCCTATTAGTTATATATAGGAGGCTGAAAATGCATCACATCCCCTACTGTCCGAACCCTCAATGCTCCACCCATGAGAGTGACAGTTCAGAACCTGGAAGCTTTAGAAAAAAAGGATTCGAAAGCAATCTCTTAATGGGTAAGATCCAGCGGTTTCAATGTAAAAAATGCTGGTATAC
>JAQICO010000081.1 GCA_027858495.1 Spirochaetaceae bacterium | reverse complement strand
AAAAATAGTTCTTTTCCTCTATGAAAATAGCCCGGCAAGGTCCGGGCTTTTTAAATTCAACCAACTGAGATCCTCCAATCCCTCCTCATCGGTGAGATACATTGCCATTCCCTTTTTTTATGAAAATTTTACACTTCGCTGAAGATCCCATGGGGTTACAGAACTATATAAAGGGTAAGGAGATTACCCATGAAAGATCATTTATTACCCCATGCCTACAGCGATATGGTATTCAAATTTTTATTAGGTCGTGAAGAATGCAAGGAACAACTTATTAGCTTTATAAACGCTGTATTAGAACAAAAATTCATGGCCGATGAAAAACTACGTGGAGAATAAAACAACCTCCAACTTAAATCCACCTGTCCCTCCCCACCGGTTTGATCGGTTGTATTAAGCCAGAATACTCTTTTGCTATGGAATCTAATATAATCAACTATCTTGCTCGAGGGATTTAACAAAAACAAAACCATTATATTGGAAGAATCTTTAATCCTTTGTTATAGTATTAACAGAGGTATATTAGATGAAAAAAATATTTTTGGTAGCCATAGTCTTTTTTAGCCTGTTTGCCCTTTCTTCAGAAGAAATAACACCCTATGACGCGCCGGTTTTTGTTAATCCAGATTTGGACAATCAGTATTTTATATCCAGCACTCTGCTGGGAGAATCCTGGATTCTTCTGGATTTCTACGCAACCTACTGCATCCCCTGTAATGAAGAGCTACCCTATATCGAAGAGATGGCCTTGGATTATCCTTCCGATAAATTGACTATTCTTCTGGTGGATATAGATCCCCAGGGGCGAGATATTGTGGTTCCCCATTTTCAGCAAAATCCTACCACCCTGCGTGTATTAATTGACCGTTACGGCAAGACTGCCGAAGCTTTTGGTGTAAGTGCTACCCCTGTAAATATTCTAATCAATCCTCAGGGACAGGTGGTTTATCGCCATGATGGTTTTGAATCCACAGAAGATCTTCAGGAGTTGATAGACTACCTGGATAGTCAGCTATAGATTATGAAAAATCCACTACGGTTGTTGATATTTTTAGTTCTACTTTCTCCGCTTCAATCTCAAGGTTCGGTGACTCTATATTACAGCAGTTCTCTTAACGGAAACCTGAACGGTTGTGAATGCCATGAAAATCCCAAGGCTGGTTTGATAAAAAGGGCTCACTATTTAAGAAGTATTGAAAGTGAAGAGTCCATTTTAATAGATTTGGGAGATATGATGGATATTTTCCCCGATAGGGAATTACATAATATCATAGCTTCTGCCTATGTCGATCTTGGCTACGATTTATTGCTTCCTGGTGACCAGGACTGGAACGAGGGAGTGGACTGGCTGATTGATTCAGGAATACCCCTTGCTGCAGATAATATTTCGCTATTGGTAGACGGGCAGGAAGAAGCTCTCTCCCAGCCTCGAATCATAAGACGGAATGGATTAACTGTGGGAATCATTTCCCTGGTTCAGAAGAGTGTTTATAACTTCATTCCCCAGGAAGCAAAGGAGCGGTTAATCATTTCAGATCCCTTTCCTGTGGCCCAAGATTTTTCCCAGGAATTGAACGATAAATGTGATATTCAAATCTTGCTTTACCATGGGTATTTGGAAGATGCTCAGATGATTGCCCGTATTGCTCCGGATATCGATGTAATACTTCTTGCCCACGAGCAACGGTTGATCAATCTCAGTGAGCAAGCCCCGGCGATACTGTCTCCCGGTACTTCGGGTAATTCACTGGGAATACTTTCCATCCATATAAAGAGAAGAGGACGTATCACCCTGGACAATCGTTTTGAAGAATTTTCCTATTTGGATAGTCCCGACGATGCTCAGCTACGTCAGGTCGCCGATGAATATCTTCAAGGGATGCTGCTTCCATGATGTTCAAAAGAATATTATTCTTTATTCTATCATTGGCTGCTCTGCCTCTTTTTGGACAGATCGATTTTAGTCAAAACAGTTGGGATCTTGGAGAGATCTCAGAAGGAGAAGTGGTGGTAACTTCTCTGGAATTATTAAATACAAGCCAGCAGGATATCAGAATATCTCTGACCCCGGATTGCTCTTGTTTGACCGTGAGTCTCGATAACTTCACTCTTTCTCCGGGAGCCTCACAGAATATACAATTAAGTTACGATTCTTCAGGACAGTCGGGGGATCAAAAAAAACACCTGATTATCAGAACCAGCCATGAAGACCTGACCAAGGCCTTTTTTCCTGTGGAAGCCAATATCGTCGAGCTCCCAGAAAATTTCAACGGTCAGAATGATTCTTCCCAAGATACTTTAAATAGCGGAATTGATGGAGAACCCTTGGCCTTTCTTGCTGGCCGGGAAAGCTATCCTGGAGAACCCCTTCTATTGGATTATTATTATTCCCCGGGCTGCCGAAGCTGTGAGGAATTCCTGGTTCGGGAAATTCCCCTATTGGAGGAGTCTCTTCAACGCGGTCTGGCTTTTAGAACCTGGAATATTCTTCAGGGAGATGTAATGGAGTCCGTGGAAACTCAGGCTCTTGAAAGAAATCTCGCCTGGACTCAGGTTCCGGTGATTGTGGGCCGTCATTTTTTACTACAGGGGGAGGATGAAATCAAGGATCACCTACATGAAGCCCTGCAATGGGAGTCCTCGGGTCGTGATTATAGCATTGGCAGATCGGAGAAAAGGGGTTTTAACCTGGCAATTCTGCCGGTGTTTTTTGCCGGACTGCTGGACGGGGTGAATCCCTGTGCTTTTACCACCATTATCTTTTTAATCAGTGCGCTGACCGTTTTTGGTCGGCGAAGAAGAGAAATATTACTCATCGGACTGGCCTTTACCCTGGCTGTTTTTGTCAGTTACTACGCCGTGGGATTGGGGCTGTTTTCAGCCCTTAGATTATTCTCGGGGTTTACAATTGTCAGCCAGATTATTTCCTGGCTGCTACTCGGCGGCTTGGTAGTGCTGGCTCTTTTCAGTTTCCGGGATGGCTGGTTATGCTATAAAGGCAGAGCCAAGGAGATGACGCTGCAGCTACCGGAAATTATAAAGAAACGGATGAAGACATCCATTAAGGATTATGCACGCTCTTCGGCCTTGGTAGGGGGAGCCCTTCTGCTGGGGGTCACCGTTTCGCTTTTTGAACTGGCCTGTACCGGTCAGGTTTATCTGCCCATTTTAGCATGGATGGCCCAGCAGAATGAGCAACCCATGGCCTGGGCTTGGCTGTTGCTCTATAATTTGGGATTCATACTGCCTCTGGCGGGAGTCTTCTGGGCAGCGTGGACAGGTATTAAATCTCAACGGATTATTGAGCTATACCAGCGTCGCATGGCCCCGGTAAAGGTTGCTCTAGGCTTCTTTTTTCTCGGTATGGCCCTGTTGCTGCTATTGGGTATGGGCTTGATATAACTGGACAGCCTTTTTTTTCTCTGCCATAGTGTAGTTGGGGGTATCTATGACACATAGACCACGTATTAATAAATCTTTAACTCAGCAGAAAATCGACCCCGCCTTATGGATGATTCTAATTTATCTTGGATTGTTGATTGGACTTTATCTGTTAGCACCAAAACTGATTGTCCCCTTGGCCTTCGGATGGTATTTATCTCTTATCATCGATGTGCCGGCCCGGTTTTTCTTCCGTATTCGCATATTAACCTATAAATGGGCCGTGGTTATCAGTTCTCTGCTTATCTATGGCCTATTGTTATTGGCCATGTTTTCTCTAGTGCCTATAGCACTGGAACAGGCTCAGAACGTAACCGGCTTTCTCTCGAATTATGTGGTGGAATTTCAAGAACCGGTCTTTCTTCAAAAATGGGGATTCAGCAGAGATGTTTTATCCATGGTGGAATCCTCTGCCGGTTCTATTGTGAAGATGGCCACCGATGTATCCATGTCGGTGTTGAATCTTATCATTCAAAATCTACCTTCTCTGTTAACCGGTTCGGTGATTTTTTTAATTACAGCCTCCTATTTTACCACGGTGACTCCTGTCCTTAAAAAAAATCTTTGGAGGTTTTTTCCTCGTTCTACCCATAAAAAAACCTATAAGTTCTGGGGCGATTTCTACAAGGATATCCAGCACTTTGTGGGTGGGCAGATGCTAATTGCCCTTTGTACCGGTGTGCTGGTAGGTCTTGGGATGTTGATTATGGAGGTCCCCTATCCTCTCTTTCTAGGCTTTCTTGCGGGAATCACCAACTTTATCCCCTATTTAGGAAGCATCATCACCATGATTCCCGCCACCCTTTTGGGATTCAC
>JAQICO010000090.1 GCA_027858495.1 Spirochaetaceae bacterium | reverse complement strand
CTTCTATCTTAGAAATTTCTTTTTGCTGTTGTTTCCAGGCATCCTGAATTTGTTCCAATTCTTCTTCTCGGATTTTTTGGTAACGGCTATAATTTCCTGGGTATATATTAAATTTACCTAAAAATATTTCTGCAACATGGTCCACCAAATTATCTAAAAAATACCGATCATGGGAGACCACAATAATTCCTCCGGGATATCCCTGCAGATATTCCGTCAGCCAGATACGAGCCTCTAGGTCTAAATAATTGGTTGGTTCATCTAACAATAAAAAATGTGGCCTAGTTAGTAGTACCTTGGCTAAGGCTATACGCATTTGCCATCCGCCGGAAAAGGTTGAGCTTTCTTTTTCAAGTACTTCCCGTTTAAAACCAAGCCCTAAAATCACCCTTTCCATTTCGGCTACTCTAAGATAATAGGAGCTATTATTTAATTCTTCCTGTTTTTCGTGAAGTTCAATTCGAAGTCTATCCCTTAGGTTTTCATCCAAGGGTTGTTGAAGTTTATCGCCAATGCTATGTATTTCTTCTTCTAATTGATGGAAGTAGACATAGGCTTGTTCTAATTCCTCTTTAAGGCTCCGTCCTTTAAAGACTAAACCCCATTGAGGTAAATAACCGATTTTTGCATTTTTTTGAAGAATGATTTTTCCGCTATCTGCCTCTTGAAGACCGGCAATTATCTTTAATAGAGTAGATTTTCCGCAACCATTGGCACCGGAAAGGGCCATGCGATTTTTCTTAGTAAGGTTTAGACTGATATTCTGAAGAATATCCCGATCTCCATAGGCAAGGGATATCTGTTTTAACTGAAGTTTGGCCATTAGTTCTCTTCATTATTCTGATCAATTCTAAAAAATATTTGAAGTGTATTTAAAAATTGATCGCTTTTAATAACATTTCTTTCTATTTGGCTCTGAGGTACTTGTAATAGTAAAACACCATCATTTTTCCACTGATATAAAAAGTCTAAATGTTGTCCGTTGGTAAAATTGAAGCTTATTACGCCACGATATTTATTTCTAAGACTACGGTCTAAAAATCTATCAAATGTGATACTTCCTTGATTACCAGCTTCAACATCCAGTATATTCATTGAAATCAAAATGGATTTGTCCTTCCAGAAAAAGCTATTTTGATCCATAAAACTCAATTCCCCATAGGTGTCGCTGGTATAATCAGGACCTTGATTTAAGAATTCTTTAGCCAGAGATGATCGGCGAGACAGTTCGTCTTCTAATATTTCTTCGATGGGTTTTTGGATAAAAACATAACCTTCTTTATATTCTTTGCCTTGGTAATTATATTGCAGAGATAAAATATCGCTGTTATATGCTTCTATACGGAAGGATGTGCCTATAAAACTATAACTATGGAAACTGGTGTTTGCCACAGAATCGTAGTTTTCTTCAATCCGATTGTTTTGGTTGATCAAAATAATCCGTTTATTTTCAGAATCAATCTTAAAAAAATAGTCAGTATTGATTGAGGTCAAATCAATATAGCCATTGTTTATTTTCTCTTCATAATTGGAGGGGTAGTAAGCACGATCATAAAGTGCTGCAAGAAATTCATCGGTTTCAACCTGTTGGTTTTCCATGGTTACCTGGTTATCTTCTCCTAGACTATAAACCTGTAAATAATAGTCAAAACACCAACCTTTTACACCGTCAGCGGTTAGAAGTAAATACCAATAACCTTCAAGGTTTCCAATGGTTACCGGTTCTTGCTGTCGTTGAAGAACCTTTGCCTCTTGACCTTCGGTAAGTTTATATATGGTGTTTCCTCCTTGAATCTCCGGCTCAGTTCTAATGGGTAATCCGCGCTTTTCACATCGTGCATAGGTGGTAACCCATGGTTGATATAGCTTTAAGGCATTTTCCATTTCTTCATTTTTTTCAAATAGGTCAACCCGCCATAGGGGCATTTCAATTTTTTCATTATTATCAAAGGTTCGAATAATATAACTATCAATAATACTGGATTGGGAAAGTACTTTAATAGCACTTCCGGAGGGAATCAATTCCTCATCGGGAGACCATAATAACACCCCAAAACCTAAATTCCCACCACAGGAAAATGTGAATAGGATTGCTAGAGTCAATAACGACCATTTGTGGAAGGGCGCACTAAACATGATGATGTTTCCTTTTTAAAATATTCTAATAGGTATTTATATAAAAAAATCTCAAAAATTGCAATGAATTAGAGGGTTTCTGGAGGAAGTTGTATCAAAATCCTACTCTGGCTCAGTAATTGATTTTCCTCTTCGTTTGAGAGGATTAATCTGCTGTCTTCCTGAGAAAGAATTATATCGCAATGATTTTTTCCATAGATGGAGCGAGCAGAAATCTGCAGGGGTTTATTGCCCACCAGTTCTGCCCATTGATTATCGTCATTTTGGGGATCTCTACTATAATGTACCATTCCCCATTGGAGTAAATATTCTCTTTCAACCTGTTCTTTATGATAAACAAGATTTAACTGAGGATCCCAAATCCTTGGAAATAAGGCGGGATTCAATTGAACCATTTCAAGGCTGCCATGAAGAGGATAATCATCCTGAGCGTAGATTATTATACCGGTAAAGTTTTCTCTGTGATAATCCAAGGGACTAAAAAATTCCACTGGTACTGTTTGGTAATCCTGCATAAACATTTCTACTAAAAATGGATAAAATGCCATGGTATACCTGAGCATAAAGGATTTCATATCCGATGTACTTCTGCTGAATGTTTTATTCATCCCTGCGATTTTATTTTCAACCTGAGTATAAAAAATCGGATCTTGATATAAAAGATCTGAAAGAAGGTTTAACGAGTCGACCCTGAGCTGTCCTATTTCCTTGGTTATGATTTGAGGTGCTCTTGATTCGATAAACTGTTCTGTTTCATACCGGTGTGATGGATTCATACTATCTGTGGGTAATGGATAGGTCAAATCAAAAGTAATATTATTTTCCAACCAATTCATTTGCGACTCTATTTGAATCTCTTGACCTGATAATGGTTGGATACAAAAAATTAGAATCAGGGTAAAAATAATACCATACCGGTAAAGATGGGGGTATTTTCTGTTAAATGGTTTATTTCCATAAAACTCTGCAAGGAGATTTGCAGTTGCTCTGTTATTTCCCATAGGTCCTCTCCATCTTTTACAATATAATACCGTTGAGTATCCCGTGGGAAGTCTCTATTGGCATTATCGGTTAATCCTTGCGGGTTTATTACCCACTGCTCTTTGAAATTCTCTAGATAATCAAAATATTCCATGATTTTTTCTTGGGGTATTTTAATTTTATAGTATCTGTCTTCCGGAGGCGTTATCCACTCCCATAGTTCTCTGTTGCCCAATAATATTTCTTGTAGGTCCATATTTATTCCATCGGCCAGGGCCGGTAAAAAAAAATTCTCTTTTAAGGGAAAGGCTACCCACTGCGGGCTTTTATCCCAGTGTATAGACATGGCATAACGTACTTTTCTTTGGTTTATGTAATGGACCGCCAAAAATCTTGGGATATATTCTTCTGTTTGATTAGGCAATATACCAAGTTCCCGTAGGTTCCAATAATCTGAGTCAGGATGTTCCTGTAAACTTCTGGTGATATGGTTAATTCCGCAATTATATCCAGCTAAAGCCAATAACCAATTATTTTGACTTCGCTGCAGGTTATAGATGAATTTGCTTGCAGCTGCTTGAGATGACAATATTAGATCCATTCGGTCATCTCTCCAACGGTCTTGTACAAAACTGGAGGGAATACTGTTTTCCATGAACTGCCATATCCCCAACGCACCAGAACTCGAAAGAGAACGAGGATCCCAGGCTGATTCAATAATAGGTAAATCCATTAGCCCTTGAGGTAAATGATTTTTCCATAAAATATAAGACGTATTAAATCGGTAGGGTATAGATGCTTGATTTGTTCTGGATAAAAATCCAAGACCCCAATTGTTATTGTAGGAATTAATATAGGATTGAAGAATATCTAATTTCTCTAGGGGGAAGCTATCGCTTTTATTTTCCTGAGTGAAAAGAAAGGGTGCCATGTAGGGTGTTGACTGACCTGGAATAAAAAGATTTTCCGGAGATAATGGAAAAATCTTAAAAATGAAAAGTAGAACTAAAGCGGATCGCCTAGATATATTCCTGCCCATTCCCATCTGCCGTTGATTTCCGGATCCGCAGGATAATCAATCCTACGAAAATAAAGATACCAGGATTTTACTCTATAAGACCAACCCCATGTTTTTAAATATGCCTCCTGATCATTGGAGAATGATTCAAGATCTCTGTTGAAATGAACATTGGAGTTATTATAACCAGAAAGATCACTCATTGAAGTACTTTCATGATGATCCACCATTTTTTGACTCCAACTTAGCACAAAAAAATCCTTGGCTTGGTAACGGTTTAATAGATTCATTCTATTACTGTTTATGGCATATTTAATTACATTTACCAAGGCATCCCTAGATTCAAAGGTCCAATCTTTATTGGACTTATGAAAATCAACCCTTTGTCTTACCCAATCATAACCATTAACCAAACCAGGTATTTCCGTTGAAGGGAATTTTAAGAAATATTCATATTCTTGATATGCTCTATCCCAATTCCCTAGCTTTTCATAGGCACGT
>JAQICO010000388.1 GCA_027858495.1 Spirochaetaceae bacterium | reverse complement strand
TTCAAATATCTGGGGAAACTCCATGGCCCCAATTCTTAAACCAAAACGGGAGTACTCATCAAATAGGGTAAATTCCATTAGCTTTAAGGAAATATTGGGTTCCCCCTTTGAAATCTGCTGTTCTATGGAAAGGGTTCCCAAATTCCAACCGATCCAGCTCTCCTGGGCAAAGATTTGGCAGCTAATACTGAATATTATTACAAGGTATTTTTTCATTTTGAAACATTAACACAGATTTTTAAGTAAATTCCACTAATCATTGAATTGAAGAATCACAGTTTTGAAAAATAATGAATTGAAAGCTATATTGATTTCAATAATAAAAAATGAAGATTATTTTTAGTGAAGAGAATGACCATTAAAATATAAATAATCAATTACCAGTTGAGAGTTTCTTGGTATTTTAACTTCTTTGCGAAACACCACCGTTGGGGTATATTAAGGGAAGATGAATCGACCACCCCCAGGCTTCGGCATATTTCTATTAATTCTATTTATCCTTTCTTCCCCCCTATCTTCACAAGATACAAGTGAGGCTCTTCAACTGGACCTTCTATGGAAACGGGCCGTGGGCGGTCAAGTTTCCGCCTGGCAGGCCGAAGGTCCCGACGGTCACATTTATCTAATCTCCCATGACCGGGCTCTGCATAGCCTAGATCCGGTGACCGGTCAGGATTTATGGCGTTACCGACCCGGTGGAAATTTGATCGATTTTCTAGCGGTAAGCCCCGATGGCACCATATATATACAAAATGACCGTGGAGAGATCGATGCGGTTAATCCCGAGGGCCAGGCCCGATGGCGCTGCTCACTGGGGGGGAATTCTACCTTACAGCCCTTGGTCTCGCCGGAAGGAACGCTCTTTTTGGTGATGGTGGATGGTACCATGGCCGCCATCTCCCGCCATGGAGTTCTTCTGTGGCAAAAAGAATTATCCGGAACACCCGGCGCCTCCCCGGTGATGAATATGATGGGCACAATTGCCCTACCTCTGCAAGAAGGGGGCGTTATGCTGCTGGATCAGGAAGGTCAGCTGATCCAGATTCTGCAAAGTGATAAGATAGATCAATTGATTCTGGACTTGCAGGATAACTTATATGGCATCACCATCAAGGGCAAACTCTTTTGCTGGAATAACCAGGGTGAATTGTTATGGAACAGTGGTACCGAACCGGGAGAATATTCTTCGTTATTTCTACGTAAAGATTCTGTTTTTATGATGTTGAAAAGCGGTTTACTCTATCGGGTGAACCAGCAGGGGGCCGACAGCTTTTATCAAGCTCCGCCGCCGGAACATCCCGCCATGGTGCTTCATAACGAAGAAATCCTTATGGTAGGCCAAGATCAACTGCTCTGGATTATCAATCCTGAAACCCAGGAACAGCGTTCTATGCCCCTGAATAGTCCGGTTGTACTGCCACTGCTGACCTCCCGGGGTACCTTGATGCTGGGCGGAGCCGATTGGAAAATTTATGCCTATGATGTGGGGCTCCCCAGAGAAGGGTGGTCTCAATACCGGGGAAATTCAAGCCGTAACGGCAGTCTTTATAGTGTCATAAGTGCTCGTAGCAGAGAGGAATATTACAAAAATGATCCGCGATATAATTATTACAACCGCCTGTTTCAATTGGGAGAGCGAGAAGACCAGCAGCAGATTATTGAAGCAGTAATGCGTTATGACAGCTGGGCAGAATTGAATAGCCAAATCCCCTTTTGGGATTTGATGATGCTTAAAGTAGCCGGAGAAGGGGTGAACCGTTTGGTCTTTCAAGATGGACGAAGGGTTAGCTCTGACCCTCTACTGCGGATGAAGGCCTATGAAATTTTAGGTCAGTGGGAGCTTTTTTCTGCAAGGGATCAGGTTATCGAAACCCTGCGCGCTGAGGATAACCCCATGGTTCTGGCCCAGGGGTATCTAACCTTGGGTCAAATAGGTGGTGATTGGGACGGACGATCCCTGGCCATGATTCGTCATAGTCTCAGGTCAAAGGGACAACCACAGCCCGCCCAAATAATCTCAGCCGCCCAGGCTTACCTAATGTTGCTCAAGTGGGGAGGAGAGGCCCAAAGCCTACGGATTATGGGTGCCTATGGTGAACTTTCTGCTTATACAAGCGCCGCAGAAGTTCGGGGGCAGCTCGATCAAATGCTGGATGATTATTTCCGGGAAGAATAGGGTCAAAAAAAACTTTTTAGCTGTAAAATATCCCGGTTAACCTTTATACTATATATAACCATCCCAAGGGAGTCTCCATATGAAACGCCTAGCACTGTTGTTTTGTTTTGTTCTAATTGGTCCACTGTTTTCACAGGAAGTGGCTGAGGATGAATTTATGGGTGTCGAGCCCTTGGAATTTACCCATTTTACCGGCCCCTATGATAATATAAATACTCTTGAAGAAATTCAGGGTATTGGCCGTGCTCTGGCAAGATCCATTGATGTAGATAGCGCAAGCAGTTCTCGTTATGGGTATTTTACTATGGTTCATTCTTATCAGCCTGAGATCCCCCAGGGTTTGGATGGAGATATTTTAATCCTGGGCGAAGCCAGCGGGGTGGATCATATAAGAAATCTGCGCCATATCATGGCGGGTTATCTGGAAGACAACTACGGATACAGCTATGAAAGGGCCTATCTGCTGGCCAAATTTATCACCTATTACAACGCCGCCTATTATCAGAAAATAGAACACTTTCAAGATCGATATAAAACAGGAGTTATGGAACATCTTCAGCCCCAGCGTTGCGGGTTATCCACCATCTACAGCCAATGGCCTGGTTATGCCCGAATTGTAATTCCCCTTAGGAATCCTGCAAGGGGAGATTTAGCAGTTATAGATACGTCTATCATCACCCAGGACGAAGTGATTGAAGAGATGCGCCAGGAGGAAGATCAGAACCTTGACGAACGTAAGGATATGGTTGAGCTGCGAGAAGAAGAAATCGCCCAGGAAGAAGAGCAGATACAGCAGGATCAACAGCAGATACAGCAGGAAGAAGTGGTAATTCAAGAGGAATTGCAACAACTGCAGCAGCAGGAAGAACTTACTCCACAAGAAGAAACACGGGTAGAAGAGCTTCAGCAGGAATTGGAAGATAACCAGCAGGAACAGGTAATACAGGAAGATAAACAAGAAGAGGTTGAACAGCGTACCGAAGAGGTGTTAGACATGAGAGACGACATCGCCCGGGATGAGAATCAGCAGATTCAGGACGGTACCGACGGCAAGGATCCTGAAGATCAGGACAGCCTGTTTACCACCGCCGATGAACCCGGCCCGGTTCCTCTACATTTCTTTCACTATGAAAATACCGAAGATGGCATCCCCTATGGAAGAATCGATCTATACGACCTGACCGAAGGTAAAAAGACTGTGGAATCCACCGTAACCACCCTTTACGGACGGCAGTATCAGGAATACAGTGGAAAATTTTTGGGGATAGGAAAAAATCGTAATAACAGTACCATTGGGTTGATGCTGATACAGCGGGAAGATCTTGCTCTGCTAAGCCAGAGCGATGCGGCCATATTTCCCGGAAGCCGGCTTGAGGTAGATCAATCCAATAAAATATATGCGGTAACCGACTTTGAAGGTCAATGGTATCTAGGAAGGTTTAACGGAGATTTAACCCTGGAGGTCAGGTCCAATCAGGTGGTGAATCCCATGACCGATATTTTGTTCTATAACGGACAGATTTATGTTCAGGATCCCCAGGGTGCTGTAAGAGAGTTGAATTTTCAAAGTCTTGAGCTTGTAAAGGAGTTTAATTGATGAGTGATTCGCCCTTCAAAGGACGTAGCATTGCGGTGGTCAACGATTTATCCAAGGATGAGCAGCTCTATCTATATAAAAAGACAACAGAGTTAAAGGAGCGTTATCTCAATGGAGATCCTCTGGAGGATTTCAGGCTTAACGATGCGGAGCTTGGCTGTTATTTGTTTTTCCTTGAAGACAGTACACGCACCAAGGAATCTTTCCGAAATGCGGCGTTGTTTCACGGGGTGAAGCTGATCAATTTTGATGTGTCCTCCAGTTCCGTAAAAAAATCAGAAAGCCTGATGGATACTATAAAAATGCTTTTTGGCTACAGTCAGCGTTCCCTCTTTTTGCTGAGAACTCCTCAGGAAGGAGTGTGTAAGGCCCTGGATGAAACTCTTGAGGAATATGCAAAGGTTCTTGGAAAAGAAAAGCCCGCTTTCATCAACGGAGGAGACGGTAAACACGAACACCCCACTCAGGAGTTTTTAGATGAATTCTCCTTTTTAGAGCAAAAAAAGTGGGATAACCGTGAAATACATATTCTATTAACTGGGGATTTGTTTCATGGAAGAACTGTACATTCCAAGGCCGATGGATTAACCATCTTTGATAGGGTAAAAATCGATTTGGTTGCCCCAAAAGAGTTAGCTTTACCTGAACATTACCGAGAACGTATGGTGGAAAATGGTTTTACAATTCGTGAATTTGAAAGCATCGATAAATATTTAGACCAGAAGGATATTGCCCCTATTTGGTATTTTACCCGGCTTCAGCTTGAACGTATGGGTGATGAGGTTAGAGAAAAAGCCGCATACCTACGCAGGGCGGTAACCTTCCGTAAGGATTTCCTGGAAAAAATACCCCAGGGGACAAAATTCTATCATCCTTTGCCGCGCCATAGAGAAACTCCCACTATCCCTTCCTTTCTAGATTCCACCGAACTGAACGGCTGGGATGTTCAATCTATGAACGGTTTTTTCACACGGGTTATTGAAATAGCCATGGTTACCGGAAAGTTAGGTGGAGATTTTAATGGAAATCTTCTTGAAAAGAAAAGTTTTGATGCCCAATATATCGAAGAAATAAAGCTTTCCAGGAAAACCAAGGTCGAGGATCGTTATAAAGTGGGTATTAAACCGGTGGATCGGGGTATCGTGATTGATCATATAGGACGAGGGGAGTCACTTGACCAGATATGGACCCTTATCAACCGTATCAGAAAGGTGCTGGGGCTTAACTACCGTAGTTCTCATGGAGTGTATCACTGTAGCGATACAAGTATATATAAAGGTATAATTTCTTTACCGGATATTTTTTCCTTTGAACAAAAAGAAATAAAAATGCTGGCAGCTTTGGCTCCGGAATGCACTCTCAACTTTATTGAAGATCAATCGGTTATACGAAAACTCAGGCTGCATATGCCCCCCAGAATTTATAATTTCTCCAATATTTCCTGTAAGAATGAAAACTGTATCACCCATCCTCTGCAATTCCAGAATGTCAACACGCGTTTTCACCGCCATGGAGAAACCTTTGTATGTTCCTATTGTGAGAAGAGTTATAGCTACACTGAAATATGGGATGAGTGATTCTCTCCCAGGTAAAATAAAAACACCCGAGACTCTATTCTGTTATCTGAAATATCACCACCAAACCCGGCGGCACGATCTTTTAAAGTCCAGGAGCCGGTATTGGTTATGAGAGTAAAAGGCAGGCACATCAAAAAGGACGTTCCTTTATTTTTTGATATACCTGCCTTTTACTCTTTACCCTGATTCTTTCGGCTCCTAATCTTTTGTCAGCATAATATTATTGAATAAATCTATTCCGGATATTTCCTAATCCCCAGGGCGTTTCATTTAACCCCAAGCTGGCGCCTACCCAAACAGGCCAACCCCATCC
>JAQICO010000142.1 GCA_027858495.1 Spirochaetaceae bacterium | reverse complement strand
AGTGTTTGGATGAACACTAACTATTACCAATTTCAACAGCCATATTCCGCCATGGAAAATTAATTTAGATTGTGAGACTCGTCCATTGGCACTCTTCCATTGTCCCAATAATTAAATTGACATAGATTCATATTGGTTCTATTATGTTAACGATCACATCTAGTTATTTAGTTGTCGAAACAAACAAGGAGAATTTATGATCGGGAAAAGAATAATTTTATTTTTAACAGCATCGGTTTTGTTGTTTTTCACTTCCTGCGCTTCAACAGGAGGTGCCAAGGGAGTAGACTCCCCTAACCTGGCACTTATGAGGGATGCAGAATCTTCATCTAAGGAAAGCATGGATCTACGTGCGTCACTTACCTTGGATGGGAAGATGGATACTCGATGGTCCAGCGCATTTTCTGATAATGAATGGATGTACGTAGACCTAGGGCAAGAAACATCTATTAAGCAAATAGTCATATATTGGGAAACCGCACATGCAGAGCAGTATAAAATTTTGGTCTCCAATGATACTGATGATTGGTCTGAAGTATATTTTAATGAATATAACGAGGGAGGAGAAAATGTGGTTACTCTTCCTGAAGCTGTTGTAGCAAGATATGTCAAAATACTTGGAATAACAAGGGCTACTCAATGGGGATATTCTATTTTAGAACTGGAAGTCTATGACCATGAATTCAAAGACGCTTCTATAGCTGCTGAACCCATACTGACCTGGAAAGATGGATGGGAACTGGTCTGGTCTGATGAGTTTGACGGACCGGAAATTAACACGGAAAACTGGACCCACGAGATTGGAAGGGGTGACAATGGCTGGGGTAATAACGAACTAGAATATTATACCGATAACCCTGAAAACTCCAGTATCATCACCGATGAAGAAGGCAACAGCGTTCTAATGATTGAAGCAAAACAGGATGATAGCCAAGAGTACACCTCTGCCCGAATGATTACCAGAGGAAACCAATCCTTTAGATATGGTAAAATTGAAGCTAGAATTAAACTACCCTACGGACAGGGAATCTGGCCAGCCTTTTGGATGCTGGGTGAAAATTTCAATGAAGTTGGCTGGCCCGCATGCGGTGAGATCGATATTTTAGAAATGATTGGAGGAGAAGGAAACGGCCATGATAATACGATCTATGGAACCATTCACTACAGTGACAGATTTGGACAATGGAAACATACCGGGAAAATGAAAAAACTTCGGGAAGGTATTATGGCAGATGAATATCATACAATTACCATTGAATGGTACCCTGACACTATCAAATGGTTTCTAGATGATGTGATGTACCAACAAGAAGATATATCCGCTGAAGATCGATCTGAGTTTCAAGAGGAATTCTTTCTTCTGCTAAATGTTGCCGTTGGTGGGAACTGGCCCGGATACCCTGACGATACCACAGACTTCCCTCAACGAATGCTGGTAGATTATATTAGAGTTTACAAAGATACATTAGAGTAAAGGGAATCAAAAAGCTGGTGTGCTTAAAGGCACCAGCTTTTTCTAAAATTGCTGAAACTGCAGAATGTAGTAAAAGAAGAATTTGGAGAAAACTTTACAACTGGTTAATGTCCTGTTCAGATAGACCTGTTATTTCCATAATGACAGAAAGATCTAAATTATGTTCTTTCATTTTGCGGGCATCGTCCAATTTGCTCCAAACAAAGCCTTAAAGGATCTGTTCAAAGAAAACTGATGAGGCATTTCGAACTCATTCCTATAACAAAAGCACTCTCCAAAGCTCCCTTTGATTGCGGTAATTCTTATCTCAATGATTTTCTTAAACTCTATGCCCTTAAAAATGACAAGCTGTCTATAGGGAAGACCTTTATTGGCCTGGTAGATGAAGAATATGTCGGTGGGTATCTTACCGTCAGTACAGCACAAATCAGCACTGAGAGCTTACCCGCAGATATACTTAAAAAAGTTACCCCGCTATCCTGTTCCAGCTTTCAGGGTCGGAAGATTGGCCATTGATACAAAATACCAGGGCGTTGGGATCGGATACAAACTTTTGAAGCATGCACTTTTAAAAGCGGTAGAAGTTTCTGAAAAAGTCGGTTTGTATGCAGTACTGGTCGATGCTATAAAGGATTTTAATCACTTCATCAGGAGTTAATCGTCTTTGTCTTGGAGACATTAAAGAGCGACCTAATAGACATGGGCTTCTTTCACATTCTGAAAAGCTTCATCTTCGGTATCACCAAAGGATGCACAGCCAGGAAGTTCAGGACAAACGGCACTGTAGGAATGAGTCTCTTCGTCAAATTCTATGACTACTCGAATATTCATAAAGCTCTCCTTGGGTCTTATAGATAGCGTAATTATCCATATAATCATATAATACATTTATTCCTCAATTTTTTCTACTCTTCATTTTTAAATGCCTTTCTACTTAGCAATGTAGGAATAGTATTAGTTACAAGATAAATTTATTTCCCGATATCGCATAAGAACCGAGAATTAAGGGTTATTGCGCTTCATAATTGTCTGGCCAATATTGCCTTTTATCGTTAATATTAAAAATGGAGGACCGATTATGCAGATACAAGTAGAAACAATGATTGAAAAACTAAACCATATGTCTCCCCAACGCCTGGCCGAGATAAGTGATTTTATAGACTTCCTTCAACAAAGAGATCAAAATCTAAGATTAAAGCGGGATTTCTCTAAAGGCTCGGAAACTGCATTTGCAAAAGTCTGGGACAACGAAGAGGATTCCGCCTATGACGCATTATAGTTTTGGTGACATCGTACTGGTAAGATTTCCCTTCTCCAAACTACGAAACAGCGACCAGCTGTAGTCATCAGTAGTAATGCATATAATGAAAACCGTCCAGATATAATTCTCATGGCGATTACCAGCCAGATCCGGGAACCCCTGACAACTGGGGAAGCTAAAGTTGAGGACTGGCAGGACGCTGGCTTGATAAAACCATCGGTATTCAAACCGTTAATTGCTACCATCGAAAAATGATAAAGAATATCTTTGCAATTGAATAATATTTCTATTGGATATACGCAAAATAATTATCTTATGGTATAATTATATTATTGAAGCTCAAAAAACCTGGAGGTTTTATGTCCCTGAGAAGCCTGCTTTTCCCCCTTCTTTTAACCCTGTCCCTGGCGTCCTGCTATAAAGATAAAGCCCCCGACGTAGACAACTCTCAAGAGGAGCCTCTATCCTCGCAAACCACCGAAATTCAGCAAATGACCAGCAAAATAATATATCTGGAAGGACTGGTCTATATAGGTGATGAGGACCAGAGGAAAGAAGCTCTTATAGGAGATGAAATATTCCTGGGCAACCGCATCGAAGTAACCCAGGGGTCCTATTGTGAAGTGCAGCTGGGAGATTTATCCATTTTATATTTGGAAGCCGAGACCATAGCCTCCCTAAGCCGGAATATGATAACTCCCCAGGGGAGTCAGGGATCCTGGACCCTGGAAGAAGGTTCTGTTATGGCCAAGGTGAGAAAACTCACCGACAAAGACGCCTTCGATGTTCAAACCCAGAGCACCGTATGCGGCGTACGGGGAACGGAATTCCTGGTATACCTGAAGGATAACAATGTCACCGTGGCCGTGGTGGAAGGTTCCGTTGCCCTAGCTCCTGCGGGACTAGAACTATCCGGCGGAGACCAGGAAGATGAAGCACTTAAAGGGGTTATTCAAAAAATTGAGGGAAGCCTACCCCTGGTGGAGGCCGGAGAAGAAGTCACCCTAAGCCCCCAGGACCTTAATGACATGGAAGTTATTCTTTTAGAAGCTCAGGACCTGATAGATCAAGGCTTCCAGGACAGTGAAACAAGCAATGATAACTTGAATAGACTGGAAAATCTCAGCCAGAATCTGCAGGAGCTCAGCCGGAATAAGGAAGAAGGATTAACCCAGATAAAAGAGACCACCCACGA
>JAQICO010000343.1 GCA_027858495.1 Spirochaetaceae bacterium | reverse complement strand
GCTTGCCCGAGCAATAAACCGCAGGTTTATGACCAGGGAGCATCTAGGTTCTCTGATCGACGCAGAGCTGAGACAAAAGGCACCATTTCAAAAGCCTGGAACCCTAAGTTTAGCTTAACCGTAGGGACACCAAGGGGATATTAAAAAATCTTAAAGTAACAGCTTTTAAAAAAATATTTGTATAATCATTTATTATTGTTATATTTAATTTACTATATTTGAAAGAAGGTATTTATGAAATATTCTTTTATGATTTTTATTCTGTGCATCCTTGTTACAGGTCTCTATGCTCAAGCGGACCTGTCTTTAGATTTTTCAGCTGAGTTTGGTTTTACTTCTATAAACAGACATGTTATACAATCGGGAACCACCTCGGATAAAGGGGATGTATTTAACTATGTAACCCAGGGAAACCAGGATGTTTTATTTCCCTTTAGTCGCTATCAGGTTGATCTATCTTTATACCAACGACATCATGTTATTTTCCTCTATCAGCCTTTAACCTTGGTAACGCAATCTCCCATCAAGGATGATTTCCGTTATGATTCAGTGGATTACACTACTACCGATGGATTTTTAGATCTTACCTATGCCTTTGATTTTTGGAGATTTTCCTATCTTTATGACCTTATAGAACCGGATGGCTTTTTCTTAAGCACCGGTTTATCCTTACAAATACGAAATGCATCCATTGTCTTTAGAGCCAGTCAAAGCCCAGATGGTAGTGTAACAGATAATATTGGACCTGTTCCTATTATAAAAACCCGTTTGGGCTATCGATGGACAAATGGACTATTCATTATGTTTGACGGAGATGGCTTTTATGCCTCTAATAGATTTTTTAATGGAGCTGATTATCCCTTTACTGGGTATATATATGATCTTTCTTTAAGGGGAGGGTACTCCTTTAATGATAAAAGCACTGCCTATCTAAATGCACGATTTTTAGGGGGTGGAGCTGAAGGTACCAATGATATAGAAGAATATACTTATAATGATCTTCACACCTTTACTTTATGTATTGGAATTTTGATGCATTTATAATATTGAAAGTGAAGCTGGTAAATTGTTTCGTAAAATAATTATTCAGTCTCAAATATTTCTATAAGTTCTTTGATTTTTACGGTAGAGTTCTTGGATAATAATTCTAAATCATTTAAAAAGGGATCATTTGGTAAATCTGGTAATAACTCTTCTGACTCCTGTGGTGTATGGAAGGTGATTTGCCGAAAGGCGGAATCAATATCCTTTAATCTTGATGTTTTTGTTTGTGCTAACAGTTCTTTTTCCCATTGCAATGCATTTTTTAGTCTTTTAAGAATATCTTCATCTTTGATATATAAAGCATGTATAAGTTTTAATTCAGGATATTCTTTGTGCCATTTTGAATAACGGATATGTATATCCTGCCATGAATTAATATTGGAAGATTCTATATCTTTAATCATTTCATCCAATTGAGATTGGCTAATCATTGAACCGCCTAGATATTTCCATGATTCTTTTTTCTTCTTTGATAATCTATCTATATATTCCCTATTAAGCCAGGTCCAGTCTTCGGAATGTTCTGTTTCTTGATAGTTTATCAACGTTATTGCTAAATAATAATCCAACAGTGTTTCAAAAATGCTCAGTGCTTCTTTTGGTTTGAAAATACGCAGTGGCCGATTTGATTTTTCCAAGTTATGATTATTCACAATCAGTT
This sequence comes from Spirochaetaceae bacterium, assembly GCA_027858495.1. Lineage (GTDB taxonomy): Bacteria > Spirochaetota > Spirochaetia > DSM-2461 > DSM-2461 > JAQICO01. Next base: position 686 of record JAQICO010000343.1, on the reverse strand, counting down.
CTTTTTTTTCTGCATCATATGTTCCCTGATTGATCCATTGATTGAGTAGTTTTATCCCCTGTGTTATTTCTTCAACCGTATCCGGGGCGAGCCAATAGGTCTCCATGGGGAAATCCCATTGTCCTTTTTTATCTCTTTTAGAATATTTCCAGCTATTTCTGCCAAGGGCATATAAATTATATTGCTGCCAATAGGCTGGGCGAATTTGAAGTTCTTCTGAATTTTGACTTATCAATGAAAAGGGAAGGGATATATCTAATTCGTATTGAAATTGTCCACCGGTTATCAGGCAAAACGATGCAAGGCGACTATTATATTTCATGGAAGTCATCAATCCGGGCCAAAATCCCCGATGGATTAGTATTTCACCATCGGCTGAACGGGTATTATGATTGGATCCCAGGCAGACTCCGGCGGCCATGTTCGATTGCCCTTCCAGTGCGGCTGCTATCAGGAACGTATTGTTATGATGTTGTTCATGGAAGGGACCGCAAAAGGCACTGATCATTACACCGCAGGAAAAGGTGGAAATTTCACTGATAAAACTGTCTATCAGCCGTGCTCCTTTACTTAGGGTAGAGTATTCCGACAGAAAAAAATGTTCTGCCAGAGATGCCGAAGCTAAAGAGCCTTTTTGCATGATTCCCCATCGTAAACTGCAGCCATGCTGGATTATTACTGGATCT
>JAQICO010000276.1 GCA_027858495.1 Spirochaetaceae bacterium | reverse complement strand
GTCCCAATATGGAATTAAAAGGGGTTTTTAAATCGTGGGCGATAATGGAGAAAAATTTATCTTTTTCCGCAATGAGTTTGTCCAGATCTTTGTTTTTAAGCTGATTATTTTTTATGCTCACCAAGACTAATCCAAGTAATTCATTGTTCTCGGGGTTATCCATGGGCTCAATAAAAAATACGTTAATACCATTTCCCGAAGAACTGTCAAATTGCAGGGTAGGAGAGTCAAGGGCTTTGTAACTTCTTATTTGATTCTGAAGTTCCACAAAAAGTAATCGCTGTTGGAGTTCCAGTGAAGAAAGGGAATGATTATTTCTTCCGTAGTTGGAACTGAATACCATGTTACCCTGTAGATTGATAACAAAAAAGGCGCATTCTTCATTATTTTCAAATTGAAGATTTAAATCTCTCATTACCCTTTGTCGATCCATATCCCATTGGTTAATCCTAATGTTTTCTTCTGGGGTATTAAGATATTTAAGAAAGGTTGATTGGATATTCTCCGATTGGAACCAAAGATAAAAACCTTCTCTTTTGTCTCTCCAATCGTTCTCCACTTGGCGTCCGATATATTGAAAGCTATTTTTAACAATTTCTATGTACTGGGAAAATATTTTTCGGAAAATGAGATTCTGAAACATGATAATGACACATAATGAAAGGATCAATGAAATTATAATTAAAGGTCTGGTTAATCGTTTTGTTCTAAGCTGGGTAATAAGCTCCATCATTCTTCCTATTAATTACATTATGATTCTAAATGATGGAGCTTGCAACTCTATAAGAGTTATAATAGCAATGTATGAATAGAATGGGCAGGCATCTTTATATAGGTTCCCTTATTAATATTATGTAGAGCATAGGATATATCTTTATCAGATTTATTCATCAATATAACGACCCTTTCTCCCGTGGGATTGATAAAGGCTGTTCCCTCTAGCTGATCGCTGGTGGTAGCCAGAGCCACTCTTCGGGCATCTTTTTTAATAAACTTGGAGAAATGGGCCATATAATAATAGGATGGATTAAATATTACCTGATCTTTAATGGTCTCACCTATAATAGGTGCACTGCAAAGATTATTTACGTGATTGGGGCCGCCGGTTTCATCTAAAAATAAATTCCAGTCACACCATGCTGAGGTGTTATGGTTCAGATCATTGATAATTGAGTGGCCGTAACGTTCTGCCACATTCCAATCCCCGAAATGGGGTCCGCATTCCTGACAGCCTTCGGTAAACCAGATCTTTTTATCAGGATATATATCATTGATTAACTTCAGGTTGTCGTAGTTATCCCCCATATACCAGTGTATTCCAATTCCATAAACATACTGTGAAGCCTGGGCATCGTCGAATATTTTTTGGGCCCTATCATAGGCCTCCGCACGATTATGGTCCCAGCAAACAATTTTAATATGGCCTAGACCTTCTCTTTTAAGAGCAGGACCAAGATAATCCCGAACAAAATCCCTTTCGTCTTCGGCTGAATAGATACAGGAATCCCAGATCTGTGTCGCTGCGGGTTCATTCTGTATCGTAATGGCTGAAATGATTATACCTTCAACTTCCATCTTTTGAATATAACGGCAATAATAAAGGGCCCAGGACTCTCTGTATTCATCCTTAAGTTTACCTCCATTGTTCATCTCCCCGTTGGTTTTCATCCAGGCGGGAGGACTCCATGGTGATGAAAACAGAGTGATTTCTTGGTCGGATAGATCTTTAGCCCATTTTATCATGGGAATAATCTGTTTTTTATCCCTATCCAGTTTAAAATCTTTCAGCTCTGGGTCTTCGGTTTCGCAGCAGGCCCAGTTCCCCAATGAGAAATCACAACTGTTTATATGGGTTCTGCAAAAGTTATAGCCGATACCCTTGGTAGGATGGAAATAGCTCTCCATCATTTCTTGCTGTTTTTTGGGGCTCATACGGTTAAGTACATCTGCTGCAGATTCAGTAAAGGCTGCTCCAAAACCTTCCCATTGCTGGAATAATTTATTGTGATCAAGGTAGACACGGTTCAATTCTCCAGCGTCAGTATAGGTTGTGTTATCTTCCTGCTCATAACCTTCTCTAAGATCTTTTACTTTTTGCTCGAGTAATTTTTCATTTGTATCTTTGGCTGTTTGAAATAGTTTCATTGGGACCTTCTTTATGATGTGTTTACGTTAACATATTGTATTTTAAAAAAGCAAAATCCGTCAAGCCATTTTATTCTCATGGTATTACATAAATCCTAATTAATATATTTCAGGTACAAAATTCTGCTCTTCAATGTCAGGACGATTATACCTTTCATGATCGATATCTCGTTCCCCAATTTCCACAGGATCGGGAGTTAAATCTTTATAGTTTATCACCGAAAGTAGATGGCCTATGCAGTTCAACCGGGCCCGTTTTTTATTATCTGCATTAACCACATGCCAGGGTGCTTCTGGAATATCGGTATGGGGAAACATGGTATCCTTTGCCTTGGAGTATTCCACCCAGCGTTCCCGGCTTTTCAAGTCCATGGGACTGAGTTTCCAGCGCTTTGTTGGATCTTGGTTGCGGGCTTGAAAACGTTTTTCCTGTTCTTCATCGCTTACAGAAAACCAATATTTTATAAGTATAATACCAGAACGGACCAGCATGGCTTCAAATGCCGGGCAGGAAGTAAGCAGTTCATTATATTCCTGGTCTGATATAAATCCCATTACCCGGTCTACACCGGCGAAGTTGTACCAGCTGCGGTCGAAGAGAACCATTTCTCCCGCCGCAGGAAGTTGGGGAACATAACGTTGAAAATACCATTGGGTTTCCTCCCGTTCCGAAGGCTTACCAAGGGCGACAACTTTACAGATACGTGGATTCAATGTATCGGTAATCCGCTTTATAACTCCGCCTTTTCCTGCAGCATCCCTGCCTTCGAATATAACAACCACCTTCAATCCTTTATGCTTAATCCATTCCTGTAATTTAATCAGTTCTATCTGCAAATGACGGAGTTCCTTGGTATAGAATTTCTTTTTACTTTTTTTATCATTTTTAGGATCCGCCAGATAGGGAATTTTTTTTGCCATGTTCACCTCCACAATTCATTTTAATTGGATTTTCTCTGGATAACAAACTAATTATAGAAATCATCTAGGAAACCAACTCTTTTTTTATTCACTCCTAGGTGTAAAGCCTTTGGAAATTACCAAATAGTAAATATTCCTGATTGATTAAAATAAATATGTAATTAGCTAAGTCTTTTATGTAAAAGTAAATATTCTGATTCATTTATTCCTGGCACAACCCTTGCAAAATAAATAGTATCATCTATAAGAAGGAGGATCCCGTGAAAGCCGAAAGTTCATCAAATCTGATTAAAGACAGAATAAAACAAGTGAAAGTCAAAGGATTAGACCAACAGGATGTAGCCTGTGAGCGTAAAAGTCAGGCCGGATCTGTCAGCCAGCGTGCCTGTGTGTTTTGCGGCAGCCGGGTTGTGTTAAACCCGGTGACCGATGCCCTTCATCTTGTATATCCCAGTCCGACCGGTTCATTCCGAAGGATTTAAGGGAACAAAAAAAGATGGATATAAAGCTGCATGTGAGGCTCTGTTCAGCCTGATAGGTCATGGCAAAACCGACGACATCAGCCCGGTGAGTATAAATATTCTTGGTGAATTCAACCTGGCCGGAGAAGCCTGGATGATTCAGGAGTATTACCAACGCAGGGGCGTGCAGGTTGTCTCGGTGATGACCGGAGATGGACGCATAGAAAAGATTTCCCGAAGTCATGGGGCATCTATCAATGTGGTTCAATGTTCCGGTTAATCTTCTGCTGCAAATAAAACAAGATCAATCAGAAATGGGATACACCTATCTTTAGGAGGAAAATATGAAGGGACATCATCCATTTTTTAATGAAGAGAATCATAGGAGTTATGCAAGAGTGCATATTCCTGTGGCTCCAAAGTGTAACCTACAGTGTAATTTCTGTAATCGAAAATTTGATTGTGTTAACGGGTGTTGGGTTAATCAGCATCTGGAAAAGAGCGTTG
>JAQICO010000201.1 GCA_027858495.1 Spirochaetaceae bacterium | reverse complement strand
GTAAAAGGCAGGTACATCAAAACGGACAAACCCCGCCTTTCTGGTTAGAGAATACAATCTTCATTGGGATTCCTCCTCTGTGTGGTTTTTAGCCCTGATCCCGGATCGTCAAATCAAGTGGGACAGGGCTTTTTATGATTTCAACGAAACCATGTCAATAACATCTTGAATATTGTCAAGATGCAAGTTTATATTTATAGTATGAAGGATGAGTTATCAAACTTTTCAAAAAATCTTAAAGCTATCCGAAAAAGGAGAGGTTTATCTCAATACGATCTATCTGACCTTACAGGTATTAGCCAAAGGATGATTGGACATTATGAAACTAAAGTTTCCAGTCCTCCTTTAGATAAAATAGAGATTTTAGCAAAAGCTTTGAACGTAAATCCCGAAGAGCTTTTAAAAAGCCATGGTAAGAAAGAAAATGAATCTGAGGTAGATATATCCACATTTGATACAAGAAGCCTAAAAAAGCTTCAGGATATACTGTCTCTTCCTCCCAATGATAGAGCAATGATTTATAGAATGCTTAACAAGCTTTTAAGAGAAAATCAGCAAAGGATTCAATAATATCTAGTTTAATTGAATCAGTATGTTAAAATTAAGAATGGAGGCGTTTTGCAATGAATATCGTTATGAAAAATCAGATTATCTCTGAACTGGATAGTCTTCCCGACCAGAAAGGACCATCCCTTCTGGATTATCTACATTTCCTAAAGAAAGATTCCATTGATTATACTCCTAACCAGGAAACCATTGATGCAATTAACCAGGCGGATAGGGATAGAAAAAATATGAAGTCCTTTTCTTCGGTTGATGACATGTTTAAAGATATGGGTATTGAAGAGTAATTGTGTACAACTTAAAATACTCTTCGAAGTTTAAAAAGGAAATTAAGCGAATAGAAAAATCCGGTAGAAAAAAGTCTGATATAGCTGAGATCAAGAGAATCATTTATCAACTGGCCATTCCTGAAATACTGCCGGATAAAAATAAAGATCATGAATTAACAGGAAATTACAAGAACTACCGGGAGTGTCATATCTTCCCGAACCTGTTGCTAGTCTACCGGTACTATGAAGAAGACAACGATCTCATGCTCTACCGCATTGGATCCCACTCGGAACTTTTTTAATCTCCCCCAGCTGGCGCCTCCCCAAAAAGGCCAACCCAATCCCCCCGGAAGCGGCTTCGAAACCCTTTCCACCGCCGATCCAAAATCATCAGAGAATCTATTCTGTTATCCGAAATATTGCCACCAGCCCCGGCGACACGATCTTTTAAAGTCCAGGAGCCGATATTGGTTATGAGAGAAAAAGGCAGATACATCAAAAAGGACGTTCCTTTATTTTTTGATATACCTGCCTTTTACTCTTTACCCTGATTTTTTCGGCTCCAAATTTTTTGTCAGCAGGATAATACAGGAGAATTATATTCCGATATCGCATAAGCCCCGGGATTTAGGTTTATTGCGCAGATGATGTGCAGCATTAATTGCGTAATAAACCGCGGGTCGCCTTCCGGGAATCAAACAGCCTGGTAAACCCGCCCTGTCGGGCATGTTCACCAGCATCCCAACCGGAACACCGGAGGGCACGAAATCCTCAGTTTTGCACGATGCAAAATTGCACTTAATTTTTGCTTATCTTGAAAGGCGTAGGCCAGGAAGGCCGGAGCCGACCCCGGAGGCGCGAAAGCACCGGAGGGGTTTCAGTACGGGGACGTAAGTGGAGGGATTAGTAAATATCAAATATGATTTCCCTAACTATTAAAAAAACAGTCAAAATGTTGAAAGAAACTAAAAAGATAAAGTCAAAACGATCCTTTCGCTTCTTTCTTCTTTTAAAGAATCCCCAATTTCCAGCTATTAGGATGAGAACCATAATACTGGTTGTAATAATTCTTCCCATTACTCTTGCTCCTCTGTATTCGAACCTTCAGATTGGAATTGCACATCTCCGCCTACATCTAAGGCTGATGCTCCCGTACTAAAAGTTTCTTTTAATGCAGGAATCATTCCAGCTCCCTTTTGAAGAGTTTGAGTAAGGGTCGTGATGCTTACAGCCATAGTCGCTACATCATTTATCATATCGCCACGGTTCTCCCATGGTCCTTCTTCTGACCAATTATTGCCTTCGGACAAGTCCATAAATTTTCCTATAAGACCTCCCAAATTCTCAGGTACTGCATTATCAAGTTTTTTTACAGTATGATCCATCTCATCAGAAAAGGAACTCGGACTTACAATTTCACCAATAGCAGCGGAATAATATACAGATGCATCCCAAACTCCGCCAAGAGCTCGGGCTCCTCCATCAACAATCAATGCAATCCCAACAGGATCCATACTACCCCCATCTGGAGCAACGACCATAGCCGCACCTCCTTGAGCTTCCATATAACCCGCAAGAGTACTAATAGATGAGTTTACAAAAGCCTTAAGCGAATCCTTTGGATCCAACCCAGTCGGATCCACCATATTAATCGGATTATTAGAACAATAAACATACCAGTTTAGGCCCGCCTGAATCGGATCCACATTAATAAACCGCCCCAAGCTCGCATCGTAATACCGAGCATTAAAATAGTATAAATCATTCTCCCCATCAAGCTCTTTCCCCGAATAACTATACCCGGCAATATCCCCAACCTCATCACCATTTCCATCTAACCGCTTCAACTGCTCCCCAAAGGCCCGATACTCATAACGTACCTGCACCAGGGCCTCTTCATCGGTCACCCACTTGGTAGAATTCAAATGATCCAAATGGTAATAACTTCTTGTTATCTCTCCATTCTCAGTTGTCACCCTACCGGCAATCAAATCGCCTGATAAAATATATCGATTAACCTTGCTGGAACTGCCATCCCACTCCAGTTCCATGGCCACGGCAATCTGACCATGACGCAGATAGAGAGTACTTTCTCCATCATCATTGGTTTTAAAATACCGGTTGCCCGCATTATCATAGCGGTAACTGGCCGAACCCTGAGGTCCATAGCTGACAATCAGCCGGTTCAAGATATCGTACTCATAACTGGTCACTTCTTGGGCATTTTCCAAGTACTCGGTCTTCTTGGTGGTATTCCCGTTACCGTCGTACTCAAAGTCCATCACCAGGGTTTCTGATCCGGAGTCTCTTCGGTATACAACCGAGCGACAACCGAAGGTTGTGACCAGGCCCGGTCGTCGGGGATTTATATTCATTTAATTTTACCAAAATATGGTCGAAGGAATTTGAACAGTTATAGCGTGGAAATCCAAGCCAACTCGGTCGAAAAGATGCTACTTTAATTCGGCAATAATTACGAGATGAATTTGTGAAGGGACAGTCATAGGTTGGAAATTCAAAAAATAAGACCTAACCCTCTTCATCCTTTAGCTTTTCGAGATCTGCTAAATCCTGAAAACGTCCGGAGGCTGTTTTGTTCTTAATCAAAGATTTTTTTCCAATAAAATCTACTTTTACAGAACCATATTTTCCTGAAAGAAAATCCTGTTCCACCTCTTCAAAGTGAATTCCGTCAATTTCATTTAGTAAATCAATTCTTAAAGGTTCCACACCAAATTTTATGATATTACCCGGAGTAGAGAAAATTTCAACGCTTAATTGATCCTGAGAAAATCCGAAATCTATCAAAGCTTTAGTTAAGCGTTCAATATTTTCATTATCATTTTTAAAGAAAATATCAATATCTTTGGTAAAACGTGGATACCCATAAAAAGCTACAGCATAACCACCAACAATATAAAAGGAGACATTATGTTCTTTTAATAACTTCAACAACTCTTCGAAATCGGGTTGGATATTCATAAAGGAATTTTCCTGCTTGTAATCTTAGGTCTTCAACCATACTAAGAGCTTCTTCATGGTTGCTAATCTTTTTCTGAGGAGATTCATGATGTAAAGTTTCAATTTCCAAAGATAAAGTTCTTTTCATAATGCATATATTACAGGGGGATTGAGATAAAAGCAATCTTTAACCATCTCTTAATCTATCTGAATGAAATTTGACTGAATCATTAGGTCACACAGCCAAGCTGGCGCCGATCCAAGCAGGCTAACCAATCCCAGCGGCACGATCTTTTAATGTTCAGGAGCCGATATTGGTTATAGGAGTAAAAGGCAGATACATCAAAAAGGACGTGTCTTTATTTTTTGATATACCTGCCTTTTTCTCTATACCTTGATTCTTTCGGCTCCCAATCTTTTTGTCAGCATAATAATACAGGAGAATTATATCCCGATATCGTAATAAACCGCGGGGGGCCTTCCGGGAATCAACCAGGCT
>JAQICO010000050.1 GCA_027858495.1 Spirochaetaceae bacterium | reverse complement strand
TCTTACTTAATATTCACGGTAATCTGCTTTGGTTGGGTGGAGAGACATTACGATCAAATAATCCGGTTGCAGAAGGAAAAGAATCGGATTTGAACAGACGATTGATTTCATCCAGCAGGCTAGCCATTTCTGCCCGGGGATCATAAAGATCTCTATTTTTCCATTTCACCAGAGCCTTGACCGACACCCCTCCCGAAAACCTTGTTTATTGACATGATTATACCTTATATTTATTTAAAGATGAAAATAAGAAAGAAAAGCTTTGAAATTAAAAAGACTTACAGACCCATGGGACAATGGCCAATCAGCTTCAGCATGGGAGTCGTAACTCTTAGCTCCCCTGCCGAGGATGTGAAAAAAATGATCCATATAGCCGATAAGTTGATGTATTCCGTTAAAAGAACGGTAAAAACAGTGCAGCCTTTCAAGAATATAGAGATGGAAAACTAATCGATACTTGATGAATTAATGGATACCATTGGTCTTTGACCTTGATTTACATCGATTTGGGGAAAGGGGATCTCTATATTTGCCTCTTCAAAACGCTGTTTTATCTTCATCATCAATCCATTAACAGCGATGAGATATTGGTCCTTATTTATCCAAACACCCAGGAGTATTTCCACTGCCGATTCTCCAAATCTCTTGATTAAAAAGAGATGTTCCGGATTATCCAGACATTGGGGGACCTCTTGAACCACTTCGGCAAGTAGCTCCTTCACCCTCTCCAGGTCCTCCTTATAGGCAACCCGAAGATCAATATCTACCCGACGGATGGGGTAACGGGTGACATTGGTAACCTCGGTATTTATAATCAGCTCATTGGGGATTCGTACGTAACGATTGTCAAAGCAGAGGATTTTAATACTCAATAAATCCACGGATTTCACAATTCCCGTTGTCTGATTAACCCTGATCATATCACCTATTTCAAAGGGCTTTTCGGTGATGATAAACAATCCGCTGATGATATTAGAAAAGGAGGTTTGCGAGGCAAATCCTATAGCTATACCTAAGATTCCCGCAGCACCCATCAGAGGAACGAGATTCACCCCCAATCGTCCAAGCACAAGAAGAATCACAATGGCGAGACCGGTATAGCTGATACTCCTGCGCAGAAGCATGGTGGATTGAGGAGTCAAACTATGTTTTACACTTTTCATCACAATAAATATGATGATTCGGACGATAAGAAAACCCGCTAAGAAAATGATAAAGGCATCCAAAGCCCTGGATAGGAAGTCCGGGTTTTTTATCTGATCCATCATTTTTTCTATAAAATCGTTCAAATTAAACTCCATTTAAATCGGCAATATTTTTAATCAAACTCAGACTTCTTCTAATCAAATTCTGTTTAGGCGAGACCCGATGATCGCTCAGCATCTTGAAATCCCCCTTCTGTCCCTTGGGAACTTTATCTGAATATTTTAAAACAGACCCCTTGTCTGGGCCCTGATAACTTATTCGTACTTCATTGGTCCATAACTGGTTATCATCGCTGAATATTTTCAGGTAGGCTGTTTGAACACTGATCTTGGAAAAATCCAAAGGGGTGGCGGATTGATTCCTTATAAGAACAGGACAGATAATTTTATAGGAAGGGATCTCCTCATCTACCATGGTCCTTCGGGCGCTGGTTTTCAAGGAATAACAGGAATAACCGGAATCGGAGACTCCAAACCAGGATTCAGAATGGCCGATGGTGGGCAGCTCCATCAGAGTGGATTCAAAATCATCCCCCACCTGCAGGGCAATCCAGCACCTAAATAGAACATAGAAAAGCCCGGAATTCTTGGGCATTACCGTTACGGTGGTTTCAGAATCCACCATTACGGGTTTATTGGGAGCCATGGGCTTAAAACGGAATTTTGGTTCCTTGGTATTACAAAGTATACGCTGCCATACTATGTCTTCGGGTCTTTCAGGTATTTCATGATCCTCAGCCCAAATCAAGGGAAGATCCCCTGTGCCATCGAGCAGTTCTGTAGCTACCAGCCATTCATCTCTTTGATGTTTAATCCAAAGTTTCCGTAAGCCTATCTGCCAGTAATAAATAATGCCTTCTTTTAATGTATACTCAACCCAAAGTTCCTTCATAATTTATATATCGGGATCTTAGAGTAAAGACTGTACAAAAGGCCTTAAAACATCAAAATTTCATAGCTGGACCAAGCTTTTTATTTAATAACTATATCCGTAACGGGGATGTAAATTACCATATCCCCCATCTACTCCTTCTATGCTGTCTCCTCCATCATAATTGTAAAATCGGCATTCTCCGGCAAAGAGGGGATCAAAATACTCTCCATTGGGAGTCCACCATCCATACTGCCAAGGTCCATTGCCACCCTCGGCAAGACTTTCTGGCAGTGTTCCCCAAACCATCTTGGCGTACCCATTTGTGACTATCTCCCAGGTCATCCAACGAACTGTAGTACCATCTCCAGTGGTTAGACGGATTTTATCAAGCATAGAATCATCCCAACTGAGGGGATAACCAGGAATTACGGTGGTACCGGAACGGTCGCTGCCCCCTCTCACCCAAAACATGGAGTCTCCATTATCAGGATAGCTTTCACCTTGACTGGGATAGAGGGTGGCATTGGCAATATCGGAAAACTGTCCGTAACCACTATAACAGACAACCGTTCTTAAAGCTGCTTCCTGGGCAACCGACGATTCTTCCGCCCCCTTAAAGGCCTTGGCTTTAATCCAGGATTTGTAACCCTGATCATCGCTTATGACCACCGTGGGAACTGTAAAAGTTCCTGAGGAACTGGCATTGCTAGGGTCCGCTGGCTCTGTGACAAAATCCCCCTGGGTGGCTCCACTTGCATCGGTGGCAGCCTGGGAAATGGTGTAATAGACCGTGGAACCGGGTGTAAGACAGTCTAATTTCACTTGAGTAGTTGCGGGTTGAATAGCCGTTAATCCTCCGCCGTAGGCCAGGGTTTCCGATTGTTTTTGAACCCGTATTATGGGAGTTTCTACTCCGGTTGGCTCCATGGTGATATCTCCGGTACTACCTTCAAAATTCTGTGCTTTTGCATCGGAGAAAATTCCACTTGGCAGAACCACATCATAGATAGCCCCCATAACGGGCAGCTGGTAGGCTCCAGAGAAATCCACATTGATGGTGGATGTCCCAGCTCCGCTGACCAAGGATGAATCCACCGGCATAATTATTCTATCCAATTGAGCGGCAACCAATGCATCTAATAGGTCATTATCATCGCTCTCCAAATCAAAGTTCAAAATGTATTTACCCGTTAGATCCGCTTCGTAGGTACCGGAACTGAAATCTCCACCATAGGTTCCCCAGAAATAACTGTTAAGAAGATTGGCTTCATGATTGGTTCCATTGGCTGTATCAAAGGATTGAAGACGACTTTGCCATTCATCAAAATCCTCCTCTTCCAGGAGTATAGGAGCCTGTGGATTTTGCTGTATCGCAGTGATATCTCCAGTGTTTTTATATACATTGGTGGAAAAAATCAAGGTCAGAGTAGTTCCGGAAAAGTTTTGGCTTTGCAACTGGGGAAGACCGGCGATAATCTGAATATTTCGACTGCCGCTTAGGGAGTAGTTTCCTCCGGGATCCGGCAGACTTATATAATCGTCCAGCAGAGTATTATTACTATCTTGAATATCTGAACTACTTAAGTCTAAAGATCCGGTGCTTAAATAATTCAAAGGATCTGCACTATCGGAGGAACCAATGGTATAACGAAAAACAAGGGTGGAGCTTCCAGAACCAGAAAGATAGCTGGCCTGAAGATTCTGACCGCTGCCGTTATCACCGTTTAACTCCAGAATTGGTGTTCCATTGGCAAGGGTGACAGTCTTTCTAAAATGCAGTTCTATATCGATATCTCCACTTACATAAAGTCCATCTCCTTGAACTGCTGTAACATAACTAATAAGATCGGACAATTCGAGATCCAAGGATATACTGCTGGATGAAGAATAATTGCCCGCGGCATCACACTGTCTTGCATACACCGTATAGCTTCCACTGTTGTTTAAACTTAAGGAAGAACCACTGGTCCATGAACTGCCGCCGTCCAGAGAGTATTCCCTATTGATTCCAGTAAAACTCAGAGTGACACTTTCATAATAGACCGGCATGGTACCCGCATCCACTGAGATTACCGGAGCGTCGGGGGCTTGGGTATCCACTTGAATAGCCACAGAGAGATCCCCTCCTCCGGGCAATGAAGTATTCAGACTATTCCCCGCTTGGTCTGCCAAGGAATACCCTCCAACTTGAAAGCTATCCAGGGACAACTCAGGGCTATCCTCTCCATCTGCTATGGTATATCGAAAAAGCAGACTTTGACTGTCCAACTGCCCGGCAAAGCTTGCCATCCCACCGTTATTAAGGTTAATCCAAGGCTCAGCACCTTGGGTTGAAATAACCATTTCTTCAGAAAAAAGCAGCTTAAAAAGAATCTCTACTCCAGCTTTATATACACCGGCACTTTTTAAGGTCTCAATGCTGCTTATTTCAGGAACCAGGGTATCCACAGTTATATCCCGGTTACCTCCAAGGTTGTTGATGCCTGTGGGAAGCGTTAAAAGAGCCTCAGTTCCAGCCCTATCGCTTATTTCAACCCCGTTGGTATTAAGAGCTGTAACCGTTAAATCGGACTGGTCTTCCCCAGATTCAATGGTATATCTAAAAACCAGCCGATTACTGCCAGCACCGCTTAAATAAGCCACGGTCACCCCATTGTTGAGTTCCAGACTTAGTGTATCTCCACTAAGTACCACGGGCTTGTTGAATTCTATGAAGATATCTATAACTGCGTCAACGGGATAAGCCCCGTTGCTCACGGTACTGCTGATCCGTTGGATTTGGGGAGTGGTGCTTTCTATAAAAACCGAAGCTTCATCCCTGGTGCTGTTACCCCCTAAATCCTCTAGTTCGGCGACAATAGAGAGAACTGATCCTGCAGGAGTAAACTGAACGGACCAGGTTCCATTGTTATTAACCAGAGCTGTATAGGAGGTTTCATTGCAACTGAACAGGAATTCTGAAATCTTGGTTTTATCAGCCCAATGATCGGTGGAATTATCTCCCCAGCTTCCGCTGATCCGAAGAGATTCCCCATTTTCCAGCAGGGGAATGTTTAACGATTCCTCCAGGGTATATTCTGTTTTTACTGTATCATCATCATTTAGGTGTTCCAGTTGAGTAATGGATATCTGAGGATTTTCAAAATCCCCCGAAGCTATAAACTTTTCAATAGCTACAAGCCCATCTTCGTCTTCTGCCATTATAAGGAATGTCTGGCTTGATAAAGGAAGAGAGGCAGAGATTCCTAGATCATTAAAAATATTTATATCCTGCTGCCAGGTTCTAACATTCAATGTAGTCTCTTCCTGGGCAGTGGATTCAGAAAGGCTTAGCTGCCAAAATTTATTCCCCGAAGTATCCTCACCGGGGAAGCTGCCGTCAAGGGTTGTCCAGAGCTCATTGTCGGTTAATAGACTGGCAATCTCATTCCCAGGTTTTACCCACATCAAGATTCCTTCTGACACGAGACCATTATCAAGAACTTCTCCTGTAATTTCTATATCTCCTGATGAATCGCCTAAAAGGGGTATCATGAGATCCGGAGTATTCCACAGAATATCCGGTGACTCCAAGTCTTCAATGTGAAAGTCGTAACTGGAGACTTCAGAAACACAATTATTTATATCCACTGCACTGATGGATAGAGAATAATCTCCCACGGTCCGCGGGGCTGTCCATTGCCATGAATAACTGCCAGGCTCTCCTTGGACAGAGAGGGTTTCCTCATCGGAAGTACTACCACCCACCGAGGAAAGGGTAAATTGGACACTTTGAATTCCATCATCGTCATAGGCCATTCCCGTCAAACTGGCACCGGGATAAACATTGTTGTCCTCAGGGAGGGTAATCCATGGAATATCCGCCTGAGGCCAGTAACAGAGCCACCCTTGAGAACGGGTTTCAACATTTCCTCCCACATCCAGTACTCGGGTAATCAACTGCAGATCCTGCCGTTCTGTAATTGCAGTTCTGCCACCGTCTTCCATCAATCCCAATTGATCATGAGAAATGGTCAAAGACCAATTCCAAAGGGTTCCTTGGGCATCCTCAGGCCATTGAGCCGTACTCTGGGAAAGAATTTCATCGTAATAGGATTCTCCATCCTGGTCTAACAGTAATATTTCCATTTCACTGAGCTGCCTGCTATCCTGATTATTACCGCTTAATACAATCTGTTGATTATGAAGATTTTGAATGACCACGGGATTTCCCAAGGAATAGTCCGATAAAAGCTCATAGCTATCCACCAGGGAGGGTTGACTTACCGATGCTACCGGTGGGGTGAGGTCAAAATAGATAGTCCTCTCAAGGGTAGATTCTTTGCGGGTATTGCCTTGGGAATCCTTGGAGGAGATACAAAGAATAAATTCTCCTTCTCCAAAACTGCTGCAGTCGATATCCAGGGAGAACTCAAGATTCCGTAGTTCTCCATTATCGCTGCCACCTTCTTCTATGATTCGGCTGTCACCCTCAATGCGGTACCATAGCCCCCCGCTCCAAATCCACCCGGGATCAGAACTCTCTGCCTGGGGATTTTTAAAAGATAGGGAAATTTCACCTACCTCCTGATCGTCGGTAACCACACCTGCCACATGAAGATCACCGGAAACCGATTGAAGAAAAGAGGGCGATGTCAATTCTAAATAAGGGCCTTGAATGTCCACCTCGACCCCCAATCCCACCAGGGTATTCCCACAGCCCCAGCCTAGGCTGATCAGCACCAACAATATGGTTAATTTTACTATCAAGTTTTTCATAATCATTCCTTTGGGATTCCTACGAATCAATGGACATTCCACCGTATATACCGGCGAGATTAGGATCGTCAGCCCATATCCATTTATATTCAAAATCAGCGATAATCTCCCAGGTTATATAATGCCAACCACCGGTTCCCGGGGTTCCGTCATTGATATAATCACCGGTTTTCCATGTATCATGGGGCTCCAGATTTAGCGGCCAGGCAAAAGGAAAACCTGGTACAACAGGAGGTCCTCCTCCGTTATCTGATCCCATTATTCCCGGATTGGATGTATATCCCAAAACGGTTTTATAGGCACCTTCGCTCCCCAATTCAGATTGACCCAGATCCGCATAATCATCCAAACCAGATCGAGAGGCCTGTGCCTTGATAAAGATTCTCATTGCGTCGTTATAATTTAAGTTTCCAATGGTTAGCTCGGTGGAATAATCCGTTTCGGGAGTTCCCATACTAGGGATGGTAGTATCATAAAAAGCGTCCAAATCAGTCGCTGAGGTTATATAACGGTTACCCCCTCCCTGTGCGGAAACCATGTCCCCCCCATCGGCATAGATAACTTGATCCGTTATATAGAGGATTTCAGCACCTGGGGTTTGACAATCCACCCGAAAGGTTGTTGTGGTGTAATCACCGGAAACTCGATTCACACGAATCACAGGAGTGGATACCTGATCACTGGAAAAATCCCAGCTTCCCTCTCCTCCGTAAGCAGCGCAGTTGTTTCCTGCAGAATCCCGGAATGATCCGGCAGAAACAGTGACGAACCAATCGATGCCTATAGGAAGATCCTCCAGAAGGTTGAGGGTGACAGTATTGCCAGTTACCGTCACTTGGCTTGATTGTACATCCACCTCTATTCTATGGTAGTCCGCCTGGGCCAAGGCTGTTTTTATGGAGCTGTTATCCAAATCGATATTGTAATCCAACAGGTATTTACCTGTTAGATCTGGCCGGTTATCAGTCCCCACACCATGGGTCAGCAGGATATAAGGACCGTAGGGTTTTCCATTATCATCCAAAAGAGGAAAATCATCGTCGCTATTCCCTTGGGTTTCTGTTGCATCTGTAGTAATTAACAATTCCTTGTCAGCCGTACTGAGCTGATAGTAATAACTATTAAATTCTTCTACCGAAAGTACCGGTGGAACAAGCCAGTCGGTCTGCCTCTGTAGAACAATGGTGCCAGTCTCTTTAAATATAGGCTCATCAAAGGTTAAGCTGATGTTAGCCCCAGCATCAATTACCCCCAGATGGCTGGGAGAAGTAACGGAAATACCAGGTGCCACTGCATCGATGATCAAGCTTGGCCGATTTAAACTGGGTAGTGTTATGGAATCGGGGGTATTTCCCGAGGGATCTTCAATACCCTGAGAATTAAGAGCATCGGAGTCTATGGTTAAGGGATTAACAAAATCTCCGGCTGGAATTGTATAATCAAAATAAAGAACGGTTGAACCAGAAGATACTTCTCTGGATACAGCTGTTCCTAAGGTGTGAAGTTCTATTTCTGCGCTTCCATCGGAGAGGACAGGGCTGTCAAAGGTGAGTTTAAAGGTGAGAATATCCCCTTCCTTATAAGTTCCATCGGGTTGTTGGCATCCCATGGATACCAATGAGGGGAAAACTCCATCGATAACCACGGCCTCCTGATTTGAAACCGCCGAGATATTTCCCGAAGCATCCCTTTGCCGGGCCAACAGGGTCCAGTTTCCATTGGCGCTGATGATTTCTCCATCGATCCAACTCTGCCAGGACATACCACCGTCCCTTGAATATTCCACGGAAGCTCCATCCTCCACTCCGGTTAAGATAAGTTCCTGGGCACTGTTATAGGATCCGGTTAAGGGAGCCGTTATGACAGGAGCATCAGGAGTGGTGGTATCGATGACTACATCGGAAAATCCCTGATTGGCGGCACTTGAGGGAGGAGATAAAATATTTCCAGCTAAATCGTATATGAGTGCTTCTGAACCGCTTAAAACGGAGGATGCATTTAGTTCCAACTGAGCCTGGTTTACCCCTGCAGGAACCTGATATTGAAAATGCAATACATCGGAAGAAGCGGAAACAAATTCAGCCTGTTCGCCAGGGGGGCTTGATATATTCAGAGAGGGAGAACCTGCTACAAAAACCGATTCACCAAGAGTAATGGAAATGGAAATGATGCTGCCCTGCCGGTAAAATCCACCGGTCACAGCCATGGTGTAAAAGCTTGGAGAAATAGCGTCCAATTGAAGGGCCTTTCGCTCCTGCAGGGAATCAGCAGTATCACTTAGAGTGATCAATGTATTCAGTTCTGCTGGTTCAACCCCATCGATCACTCCACCCTGAAGAGGCGTAGGATAAGAGCTGCATAGGGCTGTACTGATCACTCCTTGATCTACAACATAGCTGAAGATAAGAGTATCTGTACCATTCCCTCCGGTACAACTATAGGTCTGGCTATTTCCCTCTGGGGTCAAACTTAACAGCACTTCAGGTAATGTGGAAAAGTCCACCGGTCTTGAAAAAACGGCTAGGATTTCAATGCTCTCTCCAATACCGTATATCCCATTGGCCTGGTTGCTGCTGATATACTGCAATACCGGCAGGGCAGTACAGCCCAAGGTAAATCTTTGCTGCTGAGTATTACCAAATCTGTCGGTTACATGAATTTCAAAAACCCGGTCGCCTTCGCTTAAATCCTCCTTAGGAATGGTAACACTCCAACAATCCATATTCCATTGAGCGGTATAATCATTGCTGGAATTAATATCTGTAACACCGGGAGTCTCAATAACCAGGCCGTTTGCTTTGGATGCCTGAAAGTGGATGATTAGATCGTTTTGAATATCATGGCTTTCTCCATCTAAGGGTGAAACCAGGGTAATCTGTGGTTTACTGCGGTCTGCCGATAAGCGGTAGGTTCCAATGCTGGTTGCGCCAGTTCCATCCATAACAGAATAGACA
>JAQICO010000339.1 GCA_027858495.1 Spirochaetaceae bacterium | reverse complement strand
GACATGCAAGAAGTGATATATTAATTACCTGGAGGATTGATTATGAAAAAAAGATGTCTAATCCCTTTAATAATTATGACGTTAACATTAACGGCCCTATGGGGCCAGGATATACCTGCTCAGGGTGGTAATACAATGGATACTTCACTGGGCTTTACCATCGGAACGGTAACCCTGGAAGATCAGGTATATAGTTCCGTTAGACTGATGCCCGAATTATCCTTTGGAAAACTGGGGGTAGGTTTAGATCTCGATTTCCGTTTTAATATGGATAATAACGATTCCGGAGATACTCAATTTAATGTTTATGAAAAGGACTGGTATTTCTCCGATGGAGCGACCTTTCAGGAATACCTGAATCTCTATCTCTCAAAGATAAGCTATCTAAAATGGGCCGAACCGAGGGACCCCCTATATGTTCACTTCGGAAACCTGCCAGGGTCCCACTTGGGAACGGGCTTTGTCATGTCAGGATATACCAATATGCTGTTCCTGCCGGAAAAAAGAATTTTTGGAAGCCAGTTTAACCTGGACGGAGAACTATTCAATTTCCCCTATGTTGGCGTTTCAGGAATCATAGGCAATGTCTCGGAGTTAGACCTCTACGGTGGAAGACTCTATATACGGCCTGCTGCCTTCACCGACATTCCTGTGCTGAGTACCCTTGAAATTGGTGGTTCCTACTATACCGATAGAAGACCCTATTTATATTTAACCAATGAAGATGAGACTGATGAATTTTATGATAATACAGCCATTTCCAGCGATGATCTTGGCGACCCTATGACCATCCTTGGCATAGATACTATTATGCCGATCTTTGGAAACAACCTGGCATCATTGATGTTAATGGGTGATGTGGTATTCCAGGGGGAAAATAAGGATAAAATCGGTTCCATGGTGGGTGCAGCGGGTAATATAACCTTTCTGCAATACAATGGTCAGGTCCGATTCCTGGGAGACGATTTTCAAACCTCTTTCTTTGACCGGGGTTACGATCTGGAGAGATGGAAAAAGTATACAATATATAACAATGACACAGATGTATATACAATAATTGAGGGAGGAACATCCTACCTCGCATCTCTAGGAACATCCTTTATGCAGAATTCACTGGTATTCAATATGTCTGTGGAGGGATCATTTGAAGAACCAAGAGGTTCGGCTGAAACATATCCCATGGATTATCCCCACGTGAAGGGAGTATTACTGCTGGAAGAGGGCGTCATCGATTTTATGGACTTTAACTTCTGGTACGATAAATCAGCTGTGGATACCTATGCGGCGCTGGTCAGTCCGGAATACGCCATCATCGGTGGATTGGTGAATTTCCATATGGCTCCAGCGGTAATAACCCTGCAAGTGGATGTGGCCTACGATCCCAATAACAGTGATGAATGGACCGTCAGTTCGGAAATCCGAACCGGTATAAAATATTAAAAGGAGGGAAGGATGTTAAAACTAAAATATATTGTATTGACGATGTTGTTTTTTATTCCCCTGCAGCTCTTTGCACAAAACGGTAGTGTTGCTCGGATTGAATATATCAATGGGATATCCGGTGAGGTATTGGTCACCCATACGAATGGAGAAATCGAAGATGCCTTCATAGGAATGGAAGTACCCCTGGAAAGCAGTATCGAAACAAAGAATGCCACCGTTGAATTGCGGCTGGACCCCAATGGAACTATTTTAAAGCTTGACAGCAATACTCTCTTTGTTCTCAACAGCATTCAAGGCCGAAGGGGTGAAGAAGAAACCTCCATGACCCTGCTGAGAGGAAGATTAAGAACCATTGCGGCCAAAGCCGGAATATTTAATAAATATACAGTTAGAACTCCAAGTGCAGTATGTGGTATCAGAGGAACAGAAATACTAAATATTGTTAGCCCCGGTGAGAATGCCATTATATGTAAAAGCGGATCTGTAGAGGTTACCAACACCGTTGATACAGCAGACACCCTACTTATTGGAGCAAACCAGAGAGTGGATACCTCTTCTATGGTCGGTTTCCAAGCCTTAACCCTTACCCCTGAACAGATCAATCAGGTTTTCAACAGCATGCCCTTCGAGAATCTGTCCCCCATGAGTGTCCCCGGACATGCAGAAGAAGTGGCTTTAGCTGACCCAACCGGTGAGACTACAGCTCAAGACGAAACAACTCAAGATGAGCCGACACAGGATCAAGAAGAGCCTGCAGTAGCTGCTCCCGCCCAAGACGAAACAGCGGTTCAGGACGATGCAGAAGAAGATCAAAATAATTCATCAAGACAGCCCGCAACTGTACCCACTCCAACGGATAGCGAAGAAGATTCCGAATCCGACGGCCCCTCAGCCCTGGAAGATTGGTTTTCCAATTATATGGGCTTCGAACTGGGTGCTGTGAATATTGACGGAGTGACCTATTCTAAGGTGATCGCACAGCCCAACTTTGAAACCGATAAACTATCCCTTGGATTGTATCTGCCCATTATCTACAACGGCAACATGATGGACCCCAACGACTGGTATAAGCCCGAAGGCAACAGCGAATGGTCCTTTGGTAGCGACCAGGACGAAGTACTGGATATTATCTCCGATTTTACTTCAGACCTGATATTGAAGATAAAATACCTGGAATATGGCGATCAGCTATGGGACCCCTTTTACATCAAAGCAGGGAACTTAGATTCCATGACCCTGGGCCACGGTTCGTTGATTCAAAACTACAGTAACTACACCAACTTTCCAGCCGAAAGACTGGTAGGTGTGAACCTGGGATTGAACGTGAAGAACTTCCGTGTAGAAACTTTGGTGGATGATGCGAAAGATCCTTCATTGGCCGGATTACGATTACAATATGGAACAGAAGGTCTTTCCGCGGGTATAGCTTCAGTGGTGGACCTATATCCCGGAGACGATATTTCAGTTTCAATACCAGGAGATCCTTATTTAATGGGATTATCTCTTGATATGGAATTTTTGAAAATCAATACTGATTTATTTAAGCTAATTGCTTATGCGGATGTATCAACGGTACTCCCAATTTTCAGAGAGAATCCTGAAAATTCTTATATCAAATGGAATAATGCTTTTGAATATATCTATAATGATTCCACTCTGAAAAACTACGGAGCAAAAGCTGGTATTATTGGAGAAGTTGCTCTTCTGGATGATAACTTGGATAATCGATATGAAAATGCAATCTAAAGAC
>JAQICO010000381.1 GCA_027858495.1 Spirochaetaceae bacterium | reverse complement strand
CTTTATTGGCGGAAATTATACCGGCGGCTGAAGCTTTTCATGTTTCCAACGCAGAAAATCAAGCAAAGGGTGAAGAGCTTTATCGTTATGACAGTGTGTGGCCTGAATATCAGGTTTTAGTAAAAATCAGACAATTATTAGATGCCGCCGGTAAAGGGGATTTATTAAAAGATTATTCCACTGAAATGAATGAAACTATTCTTTTGGCGGCGCAGGCCTATTATGATAATGGTAAAACCTTTTTAACCATGGGTGACAGAGAAAGCGGAAAAAATGCCTACAACTTATTTGCAAGAGCGAAACAGTTGGTTGGCGATGGTACAGACGGCATGACTGACTTGAATGCTCTTTTTACGCAAGCCAAGAATCTGGCATTCTTAAATGTTTACTATGCTCATGGAAATAGCTTTGAACTGAATGGAGACAACCTGGGTTATAGTTTTGTTTCAAATGTGGTAAAACGTCAGTGTGATGCTGACGGGTTTATCGATTTTCAATTCGGTTTGTTAAAAGAAGGAGATTTTATAAACTGGCTGGATGATCACAGCAATTATGCCAATCCTTCTGTTGGTACTGGTTCTATGAATATTGACGGAGTCAAGGCTTACGGTAATACTCTTGATAATGCGGATCTGTTTGTCTATATCGATTTCAAAGGTTATTCAAAAGGCGACATGAATACAGATACCTATACAGTAAGAGGAAAAGCAAAGACTGGAACAGACCAATGGGCTGAAGCTACAGGAACAGTTACCGACTATTCTTTCTTCCCTGAATTGGATTACGATTTGTACCTCTACGACTTGAACAGCGGTGAGGTTACTCATTTCTCTAACGCGAGAAATCCCTTACCCATTAAATATGTTTATGCTCATGTAACCTACACCGCTGATACCGATGAAGCCATTACCAATGAGACTATAGGTATTGAACCCCAATTGAATTCCTCTTTTACAGACGGATGGAATTATTCCGATTACAAAAATATTCTTGCCGATTACTACTTCCGATATGGACGTTATGGTCAATATGAATTGAATGGAGTGCCTCGATGTACCAGCCATTACGATGGCACCATCAACGACGGAAGGGAAGGATTTACAGATGCAGAGCAACTGGATTACAATGAATGGTTTACTTCCAGTGATAGAGAAGTGGCTACTGTAGTTATGAATCAGTTGGAATGGCGGGTTGGAGATAAGTTTGAAGATTATATGGATCAATTTTAATTTCTATTCTTTTGCTTAAAAAAAGGCGGCTCCTGTAAAGGAACCGCCTTTTTTTAGTACAATATCGGGAATAAGCTAGAGTATTTTAATTGTCCGGGCACATTAACGGTATTTTCATTATAACTATAGCACCGTAACCCTTACGTTCCTCATAATTTAAATCCCCTCCAAGGGCCAGCATTATTTTACGAGAAACCGATAGGCCAATACCATGGGAACTTTCTCCACCAGTGGAAGATGAATTTATTTTTTGACCTTCCATAAAAAGTTTATGCCTTTCTAATTTTGCTACTCCACAGCCATGATCTGCCACTTCTACTTCAAGATAAGAACCATCTGTACGTGCCAAAATTTCTATTGATTCTCCTAAAGGGGAATATTTAATAGCATTGTCCACTAAATTTTCCAAACAATGCATTAACAGAACACTGCTCCCACAAACTTCTGTATCCTTTTGAGGGTTAAAGATTAAAAGCTGCTGATCCTTCCTGGAAGCCCGACGCTTCATACGTTCCCGTAGAAGCTCCAGCATTTCTCTAATTTCAGAACTTTCACATGAATCTCCCAAATTTTCCAAATTGTTCGATCTAGAAAGAAGAGTATTTTGTATAAAGAGTTGTATAGCATGTAGGTCTTTTTCAACGATATCCAAATCCTGACGGCAGCCCTTGTTCAGAGCAGGATGATCCATTAGCCGGAGAAGACGCTGATCCATTGAGGTTAAAGAATTACTGATACTATGAGAAAGAAGCCGTATCAAAGAATTTACCGAAGAGATAGATGAAGACAATTTATCTGTCATTTGATTTAGCTGATAATTCATCAATGAAAACTCATCGTTCCCCACAATACATATGCTGGTTGTAAAATCGCCTTCCATAATCCGGCCCATATAGCGGTTGAGTCGATTGATATTTTTTATTATATAATTACTCAACCAGAAAGCCACTGCCAAGGCAATTAAGATGGCAAAACCGATTCCCAGCCAGAGGATCAATCGGATACTCCAGGTATCCTCCTTCAATATCTCTTGGGGTAATAATCCATAGAGGCACCAGTTTAAACTAGGGATAGGAAGTTCACTGATATAGTAGATAGTGCCATCTTTGTCAACAGAAATATTCGCCGAAGAACTACTATCTTCCACAGGGATTTGCCAATCCAAAAAATCCGAAGAACTGGAAGCGAGAACACGATGATTCCGATCTGCTAATAAAATTATATCATCCTTTTGTTCTATATTTCGTTGAAGCATATTCATGAAATCAGAGACAAAGGTATCTATGGCCAGTACTCCAGTTATATTCCCCTCTTCATCTTTAATAGCTAAAGAAGCCGTAAGAACAACCTTGGATGTTACATATTCCACAAAGGGTTTAGACCACACCACTCCATCATTTTTCATGGCATTGATATACCATGGCCTCTGCCGAAGATCGTATAGATCATCAGCAGAGGGCTGCCAGTATGGCGATACCACTATTCGGTTTTCATAGTCGCCATAATATATCCATGCACGTCGGGGAAAGAGGATTCGTACCAAATCCCAATCGTGGGTTATTTTTTCCTCTATTTCGGGATCTTGAGTAATCTTGCTTAAGGAGGGATTATTTCCAAGATCTACAAGAACCTGCTCCATATCCTCCATATGCCTTATTACCACCATATTATAGAAGGATTTTAATAGCTGCTGCTGATTATCTAATCGTTTTGAAATTAATTTTTCTACAGTAAAATGAAATGTTAAGAGTCCAATAACAACAATAGGCATTAAAATGACTGTGCTGAGTATAAGTATATATTTTTTTTTAATAGAATGATTTACATTGAACATTTAGCCTTCAATAATTTTTACTTAATTATAACAATGAATTATTAAACTATAAAATTCAAGGTTGAATTAATAAATAATTAAGTTTTATATTACATACTAATATTAAAAATGGATTAAAAAATGACAAATAATAGAATTCTTCTAGTTGAAGATCAACAGGATCTCTGGAAAATGGTTAAAGAGAGTTTTCAACATCTTAATTACCAAATAATAGCTGCGGCAGATAAAGAACAGGCTCTATTTTACCTAAAAAATCAGTCATTTGATTTAGTTTTGCTGGATATTATGCTAGACGGAGACAATGGACTTGAAATACTGCAATTCGTCCGTCGTCAGGATCAGCTTATTCCAATTATCATGCTATCCTCTCTCAGCGATATGGCTACAAGAAAAAAAAGTTTCTCAATGGGAGCCGATGACTATTTAATAAAACCCTATGCACAAGATGAAATGGTCATGAGAACCAAAAGAGCAATAGAACGCAGAGATAAAAACCAGCCTCAAAATAAATTCAAAAGCATGATTTATATGGGCTCTATTAAGCTTGATTTGGACGAACAAATATTATTTATCAAAGACACAGCTATTGAACTAAGAAGCAAACTCTATCATATATTGTTGCTTTTTATGCAAAACCCGAACAGCATTATTAAAAAACACATCTTCCATAATCTAATATGGCAAAACGAACTCTACGATGAAAACAGCCTGACGGTACATATTCATCAATTAAGAAAAACCCTTTCGTCCATAGAAAATCCACGGATAGTTACTGTGCCCAAATTGGGATATAAATTGGAATACAAAGAATAAAAATCAATTTCTGGAAATATTGGAGAAGACAGAACAGATACATGTGAAACAACAAAAAAATCAGCATAAAAAGGGGCTGTCTCATTGTGAAACAGCCCCTAATTAATAGTTCAATGGTTGGTGGAGATTTTATAAAGATAATGCCTCACAATCTATATTCACCGTTTTTGTTCCATTCACATCAAGAAGAACATCTTCGATAATACCAACATACTCTAAAACCCCTTCTTCCAGTTTTTTTTGTGTTATCACAAGATCATAACTATCCAAGACTAAATAGGCCAGGGAGAATTCCTGAGTGCCGTCTGAATCAAGATCTTCCACCAAATCACTGGTTTCTGCATTGGCAAACTGTACTTCTCCCTCCTCAATTGGAAGATCTGCTTCGGAACTGTCATAACTATCAGCCAAGTATGCAAATACTATATATTCTTTTTCAGAATCAGGATTTAAGATGCTTCCAGCAATATTCCCGGTCTCGCTGGTAATAAGCATACGTACCGTTGGCTGCAGATAGTAGCTGCCGCTGTTTAATAATCTTAGAGATTTTCTGACATCAAAGTCCGTTACAATATCCACGGTTCCGTTTACAGGCACTTCAAAGGATCCGGTAAATTTGAACCCAACCTCCTCGGCACTAGCGGGAATATAAATGGGAGAATCCTCGGTTCCGTCATTAAAACTGTCATAACAGCCGGGATTTGATCCAAGGAAGATCAAGATGATATAGCCCTAGGCGCCATTAATGCCATTCTTGGCGGTGACTCAGAAAAGATGAAAGTCCTATTCCGGTTATATGGTCATCAGATATTTTCTCTCGCATTAAGTTATTTAGGAAATAAAGAAGATGCAGAAGATTGTGTACAAGAGATATTCCTAAGGATTTATAAAAACCTTCCATCTTATAAACTCGGCCATAGAGTCTTTCCATGGATCTATACAATCTCAGTAAATACTCTGAAAAATTATTTAAGAAAGTTGAAGAGGATATCCCCAAAGAGGAATATCTCCCTGGGGAATCTATTAGTAGGACCCAGTTCTGAGGATGCAGATTTACTTTTAAAAGAAGAAGAAAAGCCATGGTAATAATACCTACGCAAGTTATAGTGGGAGCACAACATATTCCATTGAAGATTTTCATCTATACTCTGTAGAGTGGGACGAAAGTTCTATCACCTGGTTTGTAGATGGTGTAGAATTTCATAAAATCGACATAACTCCCGAGAGCCTGGACGAATTCAAACAGCCCATGTTTATGATTCTGAACCTTGCAGTCGGCGGAATCAGAGGTGCCGGAAATCCGAGAAAAAACACATGGCCTCAAAGTTTGCTCATCGATTATATTCGGATATATGAATAAATCAACCTAGCCTAGACAAAGGAGAAATGCCCCGGCCTCATCTGAGGTTTGGGCTTTCTTTGACAATCCACATCAACGAGAAAAGCTATTCCTATAATATCTAGCTATTTTAACAAGACTCAGCATAACAGGTACTTCCACCAAAACCCCTACTACCGTAGCCAAAGTTGCCCCTGAGGTTAAACCAAAAAGGCTTATGGACACGGCAACGGCCAGTTCAAAAAAGTTTGATGCTCCGATCATTGCCGATGGAGCCGCCACTTCATAGGGAACCTTCCAAAGCTTAGACCACCCGAATCCCAAAGCAAAGACAAAATAAGTCTGAAGGATTAAAGGAATGGCAATAAGAAGAATCACAAGGGGATTATCCAGAATAATCCTTCCCTGAAAAGAAAAGATAATCACCAGAGTTAGCAATAACCCCGCCTCGGTGATACCATCAAATTTCTTACAAAAGACATTGTCAAACCAATCTTTTCCATGATTTTTCAAAAGAAGGGATCTGCTGACAACTCCGGCACCGAGGGGTACAACCACAAAAAGAACCACCGATAAAAACAGGGTATCCATGGGAACCTGCACATCGGAAACCCCCAATAGAAGAGCCACAATGGGAGCGAAGGCAAAAAGAATAATCAAGTCATTCACCGCCACTTGAACCACCGTATAACCAGCATCCCCCTCAGAAAGATAACTCCATACAAAAACCATGGCGGTACAGGGTGCAGCTCCCAGCAAAACGGCACCTGCAATATATTCCGTAGCTAATAGATCGGGTATCAGGGCCTTAAAAACCACCTTGAGAAAAAACCATGCGATTAAATACATGGTAAAGGGTTTTACAAGCCAATTGATAACCAGGGTAATCAACAATCCCTTTGGCCTCTTTCCAGCATTGGCAATGCTCTTAAAATCCACCTTTAGCATCATGGGATAGATCATCAGCCAAATCAATATGGCCACGGGAATGGAAACCTTGGCATATTCCAATTTCCCTAAAATCTCAGGAATAACCGGAAAAAGAACACCAATCGCAACGCCCAAGGCAATACAAACAGCCACCCAAAGAGATAAATATCTTGCAAAGAAACCAATTCGCTGTTCTGCCATGCTTTTCTCCATTATTTAAACATTTATATTGGTAATTTGGCAAATTAGCCAAATAGAGTCAAGAGCTTATTGACTGGTAGTAAAAAATATCCCACATTAATCTATGAACTATCAAAAAGAAAAAACTCTAGCTCAATCCAGAGCAAAGGTAATCAAGGCCTTGGGACATCCGACAAGAATCTTTATGGTGGCCCTATTATCAGAAAAAGAACGTTCGGTGGGAGAATTGACAGAAATCGCCGGTGCCGATGTTTCTACGATATCCAAACATCTGTCCATCTTAACACAGCAGGGGATACTGACCTTTAGAAAAGAGGGGAACCGGGTTTTATACAACCTGATTTGCCCCTGCATCATGCAATTTATCCACTGTATTGACGATGTAATATACAAAGATGCCCAAAGGGGATTATCCTGTATCTTGCCCGATTTAAAAATTCCAGAAAATACTCAAGCTAATAATCCTTCAGAATGACCAAGGAGCCCCAGGTTGAAGAACAATGATAAAGAGATGGTGCAGCTAAAGATTCTGAAATTATTATCTTCCCTGAAATTAACGGTTATCCTACTCTCTTTAATTGTGCTTTTTTCTATCCCCGCGACCTTGATACCTCAAAATCATTCAGATGTCTTTTATATATAGAATTATACAGAGAACTGGAGCTCTCTTGTTTTACAACTGGGGTACCATCACTTTTCTACCACTCCCCTATTTCTATCGTTTATTAGGGCTTTTCTGGATGAATCTTTTTTTATGCACCATAAAGCGCTTTAATATGCAGCTTAAAAAAACTAGCCAGAGATATTTTGGGCCGGATATACTTCACCGGGGATTATTTCTACTGATAGTTTTTTCCTTGGGATCCGGTTTTACCCGCCGAGAAGCCTTGGGTATTTAACCAGAAATAAAGCCATAAAACTACCAACAGGTAGCTTCCTTTTGTTGGAAGACTTCATCATTGAGAATTATTCCGATGGAAGACCCAGCCTTTTTGCTTCTAAGGTAAGAGACCTGCAACAGGCCCCAATCGCCGGACAGGATATGTCTTTTGGCAATGGCTATTCAATAGAGGAGAACCGAGCCGATGTCATTCACTTTGCCCTCTCAGGACTGATGGAATACAATCGCTTATTCCATTATACTGAACTGGAAGAACGCTTGAAAAACATGGCGAACCTTATGAGCTAAAAGCCATCCTTCTGCCCTTGCACCAAAGGGCCTTCAACTTCTATTATATAAACCATGACCTCAATACCCCTGATTAACGACGATACCCCTTCCTTTATTCTTGAACTGATCTTTCTGCTCAAAGTGAAAGATGTGATGACAAAAAATCTCATCATGGTCCCCCGTAATTCAAGCTTAAAAGAATTGCAGGCAATTATGAAGGAAAAGCGCATCACTGGTGTTCCCATCGCTGAAAATAAGCGTCTTTATGGGATTATCAGTATGGACGATATTATTCGAGCCCTGGAGGGAGGATATATCGATGAACCCGCCGAAAATTATATGACCAAGAATCTCATAGTACTGGAGGAGGATATGCCCCTGTCCTTCGCTATAAACTATATGGATAAATATCATTATGGACGTTTCCCTGTGCTAAGTCTTCATAAAGAACTGGTAGGTATTGTAACTAGCCGAGATATTATTAACCAGCTTTTGGTTAATATCAATCAGGAGATGGCACGGCTTGAAGCCAATATGGTAAAAAAGGAAGAAGCCGACACGGGGATTGGAAGTTTTGAAAGATCCTTTCTCTGCCACCGATTCGACTTTGAAAATGCGGGCAGAGCCTCAACGGAAATAAAGAAAAAGCTGAAAAGCATGCATTTGGACAGAAAACTCATACGACGGGTTGCCGTTGCAGCCTATGAATTGGAAATAAATCTGGTGGTTCATTCCCAGGGAGGTTCGCTTTCGGTTTCCATCGACAATCAATGGGTGACCATTGTTGCAGCAGACCGCGGTCCCGGCATGAAGGATCCCTCACAGGCTTTAAAGGAAGGGTTTTCCACGGCCAATGACTGGATCCGGTCCTTGGGCTTCGGAGCTGGAATGGGACTCCCCAATGTAAAACGAGTTTCCGATGAATTCTCTTTGGAGTCCAAATGGGAAGAGGGAACCAAGGTTACTTCACGAATCAACATTGCCGACAAGGAGAATCAATGAAAATCACCGAACTTAAGGATAAACTAAAATATGAAGAACTTTGTGGGGGATCAGCTCAAGGCATTATTGAAGACGGCTATACCTCAGATCTTTTGAGCGATGTGATGGGTAATGCACCGGAAGACAGTGTTCTAATTACCATACAGGCCCATAAAAACACTGTGGCTGTGGCATCTCTTGCGGGGATTTCCACCATTTTGCTCTGCAATAACCGTCCTGCTCCTGATGAAATGCTAAAAGCTGCAGAGCAAGAAGAGGTTGCAGTTTATCGATGTCAGGATAACCAGTTCACCGCTTCCTGGCGGATACATCAACTACTGGAAGGCTGATGCTGCTCAAGGCAGATCTACACAATCATTCTTGTCTCAGTCCCTGCGGCAGCCTGGAAATGTCTCCAAGAGCTATGGCGTTCAAGGCCAAAGAACTAGGCATAGACGCCCTAGCGCTGACAGATCACAATAGCGCACTAAATTGTCCGGCCTTCGCCGCCGCCTGTAAAGAAGCAGGGATTCTTGGAATCTACGGTATGGAAATAACCAGCTGTGAAGAGATTCATATTTTAGCCCTCTTTGAGACTCCCGAAGAAGCCTTACATTTAGACCGTTTCCTAACTCCCCACTATAAAGGGTTCAAGAATATCCCAGAAAAAATGGGAGATCAGATATATCTGGATGAAGATGAAAATATCCTGGGAGAAGTAGAAATAAATTTAGCTCAGGGAGCCTCTTCTTTAACCATGGAAGATCTGGGGAATGAGATTCATAAAAGAGGTGGATTATTTATACCGGCGCATATAGACCGTCCATCCTTTAGCCTAATCAGTCAGTTGGGTTTTATTCCACAGGGTAGTTACGATGCCCTGGAAACAGTAAATATTCCATGGACAAATCCCCAGGGGAGAACTCTCATTTCAGGTTCCGATTCACACTACTTAGACGATATGGGAAAAAGATCATTTCAGTGGGAATCTGAAGAAACAACCTACCGAGGTCTGATTTTAGCAATTAAATCACATAAAGTGCATAAAATAATTAATGGATCATAAATCTTTACAGGATAATTATCTCTTCGCAAAAACACTATTTTTTTCTACACGGATTGCACAAAAAGAAAGTTTTTTTTCTTCAATTCTTTGAATTTTGAAATCCTGTGCTTTATACTGAGTTGTGTAGAAACTAAGACACCAATAAGGAGTGTTGTTTATGAAGAAAGCAATTTTTGTTTTGGCAGCTATGATGCTGATCTTTTCGCTGGTATCCTGTGGTTCCGACCCTTCACCTGTAGTTGCAGACAATAATGGGAATGAAATGGATGTTCCAGACTTTTTCCTAATGCCCCCACAGGCTACCGATGCCATTTACGGTATCGGTGTTGCCAAGTCCTCTGACTTGTCAAGATCTAGAGACCTTGCTGCGTCAAGAGCAAGAGCAGACATCGCAAAACAGATATCTGTTAAAGTTGAAACCATGCTTACTGACTATTTTCAGGAAGCCGGTGTTGGCGATGATGTACAGGCCATGCAGTTTGTAGAAAGCATTACCAAGGAAGTTGCCAGTATAGAATTGTCCGGAGCTACCACAAAACAGATGTATCCTGCCAGCGATGGTTCAATATACGTTCTGGTTGAATATCCTCTGAACAGTTTTGTAGATGAGCAGGTTGCGGATGTATTTCAGAGAAATGAAAGCGCTGAGTTTGCAGAATTCAAGGCCGGTCAGGCACTGGATAGACTGAACGCTGAATTGGACGATAATCCTCCCCAATCCTCTGGGAATGAAACTCTCTAATCGAGTCTGATTATTAGATTTACGGGTGCCTCAAAAGGCACCCGTTGGAGTTTATAAATGATAAAAAATATATCTATCTTTCCGATTTTACTTGTTTTGTTATTTTCTTGTGCTACCCAAGCTGAAGAATCTCAGAATGTTACCCTACAGCAAGAGAATTTGAATGCTGGAGAACCAAAAATTGAAACCTCTGAATCCATGGAGAATCTTCCATCATGGATTTTTGACAGCAGTCCAAAGAATGGACATCCTCGAATTGTGGTCTTTACTACCCGAAGAGCTGATAGAGAAGAGGAAATTGTAAAGGCTGCTCAGCAAGCGGCCATTGAATCAGCAAGGAATAGAGCTGTTTATGTTTCTGCCAAAGAATTAAGCCAAAAGGGAAATGCCAATTTTGGTTATGTAAATGATTTATATATGAACTTCAACAAGGATCTAGCTCTAGATCTTTTAGATGATATGGAAGTTGAAAATCAAGTTGAAACGCCCCAGGGGACCTTCGCCAGGTTTATTGATAACAGTAGCAACTGTGCTATTAACTTTATTGTAGCAAATCCGAGCAATCCAACATGGGTAAGCCAAGTGCCCGATATTCCAGGATATTTGCTGACAACAGGATTTGTGGAAAGCCATAGAAATTGGGCCGAATCCTTTAAGGCTGCCGACGAAAGTGCCATTACTCAGTTGGCCTATACTTTTTTTGGACAAATTGACAATCAAGTAGAAACCCGAGATCAAGCCAGTACCACAAGAGCAAGAACCTCAACCTTGGCAACCATACTTATTCAAGGTGAAGGCCTTTTGGAAAACTTGGTTATACTTGGGAGATGGCAGGATGATTCGGGCAATTTTTATTCCCTGGTAGGAGTACCCCATATTCAGTAAAAATTTTATCACAGGAAAACGGTTTAAAACATTCAAGGGTGTTATAATAAACAGTAGAACGGATAATATGTTAAAGATTTATCCATTTATTGCCAACAATTTCCAGGGAGAATTGATATGAAATTGTTATTGAAACCTTTCGCTGCTATTTTTATGCTTGTTGGTTCCACAATCCTTTTTGCTGGAACCACAGGAAATATAGCTTATTTGGAAGGCACCGTAGATGTCAGCCGGAATGGAGAATTCTTAAGTTATTATGATGTGGATTACGGATTACAAATAGAAGAAGAAGATATAATATCCACAGGTCCGGACGGTTATGTAGAAATAGAACTTAATGCTCCAGCTGCTGGAACCGTTTTAAAGGTTGAAGGTAACACCAGCTTCTATTTCAGTACTAATGCCGGCCAGACAGATATGAAACTGCTATCGGGAACACTTGCTCTTAAAGTTGGATTGCTGACTCAGGGGGAAAATCTCAATGTGCATACGGAATCTGCCGTTATGGGTGTAAGAGGAACAGAATTCACCGTAAATGTAGCCGCTGATTCAGAACTTCTCATTACGTGTAAAGAAGGGAAAGTAGCCTGTTCATCCTCCGCTAGGGAAACCTTCGCAGAACCCGGTACGGTTAGTACGTGGTCTCAGACCGGAGATCTAACAGAAGATAATGTAAATCCCAGCGATTTGGACGAATACACACAGCATTGGCAGCAGGCAAGAATAGACGCACTGATGATCAACGGTTTACGGGCAACAGAATACTATCGAAGGCAGCTGGAAACCTATCAGGCTCGCATGACCAATGCCATGGATACCCTTCTGGCCAATGAAAGGATGCTTCAAAATTATTCAACCAAGATGAATCAGGGTGTTACACTTAGTCGAACAGAAGCTGCCAGAGATAAAATTGCACTATCCAGAGGAATACTGGAAGTTCGTTCAAATTTAGTTATGTATGAACAGATTTTTTTCACACTTAGCCAATTGCAATACTATCATAATCAAGGTGTTGGAGCAGGAAGATTTTCAGATGGCAGCAGTAGTGAAAGTTTTTATAGGGAATTTGAACGAAATAAGAGGGCAAACATGACGATGATAGCCAAGGCTCATTATTATATGAGAGTCTACACTTATATAGATCATTACGCTTCGGCCAACGATGTTATGGGCGGAGGAAATTCCGGCCTGGACAGTTTTTTAAACAATTCCCCCCTTCAATAAATAAGAATAAATTTTAAAAAGGCTGTCTATTATGGGCAGCCTTTTTTATGATAATTAACTTTTTTGATTAGAAGATTAAACATTGAACTTGAAATGAACGATATCACCATCCTGCATGATATATTCATTTCCTTCCATACGCAGTTTGCCCGCTTGTTTAATTGCTTGCTATCCGCCAGCTTTTTCAAGGTCTTCAAAGGAATAAATATCGGCCTTTATGAAACCCTTCTCAAAATCACTATGAATAATGCCTGCCGCCTGGGGAGCTTTAATCCCTTTCCTGAAAGTCCATGCTTTATTTTCTATACCACCTACCGTAAAAAATGTTCTTAATCCCAATGTCCTATAGGAGGTTTCTACAAGCCTTGAAAGAACGGATTCTTCAAGTCCAGCTTCTTCGAGGAAAATGGCTCTTTCTTCAGGATCATCCAATAGGGCTATTTCAGCCTCGAGCTTTCCACTAAGAATAACCGCTTCGGTATTTTCTAACTGGGCAATTTTTTTAACATGGCTTACAAATTCCGGTTCTGTCTTCAAGCCATCCTCATCAACATTGCATAGATAGATTTGTTTTTTCATTGTTATTAAATGAAGATCATAGATCAGCTCTGTTTCATCTTCATTCAAATTTAAAGAACGTATAGAATTACCCTCTCCCAGTTCTTTTACCAATTTTTCCAGCAGAGGTTTTATTTTTATGGCTCTATCTCGTATGGTTTTATCACTGGCTCTAGTTAGCCTCTCATTGGATGTAATACGTTTTTCAACGGTTGATAAATCTGCCAGGGCCAATTCTATATTGATGGTTTCTATATCGCCGGTGGGATCAATTTTATTTGAAACGTGTATAATATCCGGATTCTCAAAACAACGAACCACATGAACGATCATTCCGACTTCTCGTATATTGGCTAAAAACTTATTTCCCAGTCCTTCTCCCTTGGATGCGCCCTTTACTAAACCTGCAATATCTACAAATTCCATGGCTGCAGGTATAGATTTATTG
>JAQICO010000393.1 GCA_027858495.1 Spirochaetaceae bacterium | reverse complement strand
GTTTTATTTTGTATATATATTTTTTTTATTCTAAAAATGAGGATAACTCCATTGAATTAATTTTACTGCAATATTCGATAAGACTGACTCTGTCATCCTACGCTATGTAGTATATCATGGATTTTGTTTCTGTATTTTCCTGAGAAAGCCCGAGTATATCCAATGTGGCCTGGTTCATGAACAGGAAATTAAATTCAAGGTCTGTTTCATAGAGTAGAGTAGGGAGCAGGAAGGCCATTTGCCGGTAATTTTCTTCGCTTTGCCGAAGCAGCTGAAGGGTTTCATGAAGTTTCAGTTCAGCCGCTTTTCTTTCAGAATTTAGGACGATGGTTTTTATTACGCTTGAAATCTGCTCTCGAAGTGGACCGCTGAGGGTTTCATCATTTATTTCCAGGGAATGAATTAGCAGGCCGAATTGTTCTGTTTTGCTAAATAACGGTTGAACCAGCAACCTAAAGGGATCTTTGGTTTCGAAAAAATCCTGGGGCAATAATCCTTTACTGGCGAAAATTATCTCATCATCCAAAGAGACTCCTCCATTATTATGAGCAATGATCAGTTTAGAAAAATTAGGAATGTCAAAGGGGCGTCCAAAATGATACTCAACTTTGGGCTGGAAAAGCGATAAATAGTAGGAATTAAGGCCAAGGGACTGAAAGGTTGAATGTAACGTTGTTTTAAATGAATTGAAATCTTCAATCCCGCTTAGCTCTGAGGTGATATTTTTTAAATGCCATAGGAGCTGTTGTAAATCCGCCCTTCGCAGACTTTCATTTTTCAGTTGTTCTATGCAAGAAAAGTCCTGGCTGGTTTTTTTGGAGCAGCCGCAGGAGAATCTATAGAGTATCTCACCTGATAAACTAATATTATTTTCTTTCGATTCTCCCAATATGTAATCCACTATAACCATGAGGGCTTCCTGTCCCATCTGGTAAATGGGTTGCTTTACTGTGGTCAACGAAATATTGTTATATTCAAATGCAGGGTCTTCAATCCCGTCAAACCCAGTGATTACCACATCCTCGGGAATCTTTATTCCCCGGTTATTTAATTCAGTATAGGCCCCAAAGGCCATTTCGTCATTGGCACATATCACTGCATCGAAGGACACCTGCCGTTGATCCAATAGAATCTTTATGGCATCTTCTCCTGAGACAGAATCAAAAGAGCCCTGTACAACCAAATCGGAATTTACCTCTATTCCCCGTTTCTCCAGGGCGTCACAAAAAAAACCATACCTTTCCTGAGCTTCCGTATTTTGCTCCGGACCTTTTACAAAGGCAAAATTTTTCAGTCGGTGTTTTACTATTAAGTGATCTACCATTTCCTTCATTAAAATATTAGTGCTAAAGGAAACCGAGGGGATACCGGGAAGTTTGTGTCCAATGGTCACCGTGGGAACGTTAACATAGTTCGAAATGAAATGCCTGAATTCATCGGGAAGAATATAATTGTCCAGTGTTCCCGCTGCGATAATGATACCATCGACTCTATCTAAAGGAACGCAGGAGTATAGACTATTATGGTACCTATCATCCAAATAGGGTGAGTTTAGAGGTTTACCTGCAAAAAAAATTAGACTTATACCTTTTTCAAGGGCTTTTTGATAAATCCCCTTCCATAATAATTCCTGGTAACCGCCACTCATTGAGCTGATAAGGACAGCGATAACAAGATTCGATTGGTTTGAATTTCTCTGTGTCATGCCCCCTCCCGGCTTGTATAATAACATATATTTGATTGAGAATAAAGAAAGTCCCTTAAACAGTATTATGATCTAGCAGCTAGATGGTTTATTCATCTCAAGCAGTACTATCCTCATGAATAATCCTCAATGTCATCCATTTCCCCTGGATAAACCGTAGAAGCATCACCGTCCCCATGGTTAGAATAAAGCAGATGAACATCACCCAAACTCCCAGGGGTGGCGCCTGTCGTATGCGGATTAAATAAAAGGAAAGGCCCGCCATGGCCCAATGGATTATCCCCGAGGTGATCATAACCCAGCGGGTATCTCCTGCCCCGCGCAGGGCACCGGCAAAGACGATTTGAACAACATCTGCCAGCAGGTAGATAGAAGCCATACGCAGCATGGTTTCCGCCAGAGGCAGTATGGCCGCATCGTTGACATCAAAACCACCGGAGAAAACCTTCACCAGCCCACCGGCTCCAAAAATGAAGAGAACCATCATGCTGCCCGCATATACCATGGCGATCCGCAGGGCCATAAAGGTAACCTTCCGTGCGCCCTGGGGATTCTCTGCCCCCATTTGCTGGCCCACCAGGGAACTGATAGCAAATCCCATTCCCAGCATAGGAATAAAGGCCAGCATATCGTAATTGAAGGTAATGGTTACCGCTGCGGCCACATCGGCCGAGTAGGAGTGCATAAGCTGGATAAATAGATTGAAGGCAAATACGTTTAGAAAAATTTCCACACCCGCTGGCATACCGTACTTCAAAATCTTTTTCATCAGGTTCAGACGGATGGCCCAGCCTTCATGGTGGTTTTCCCGGTAAAGTTTATGGCGCAGATAGGCTATTAAAAGTATGAGAAAGATGATGAAACTACCACCTACGGATCCAAAGGCCGCACCTTCCATTCCTAAAGCTGGAAATCCCAATTTCCCGAAAATAAGTATGTAGTTGAAGGGGATATTAATGAGCATTCCTATTATGTTGGCCAGCATTACAATTCGGGTTTTTCCAATCCCTAGAAAGAATCCCACCAATACATTCCGTAAAAGCATGAGGATTCCACCGGCCATAAGAATTCTGAAATAGCTGGTCTCCAATACCAGTTGTACCGGTGAATGTCCCATGAGCACAAAAAAGTTTTGAAGAAGCGGAATCAATCCTAATATAATGGGGTAGAAAAGCAAGCTCAGGTAAATGCCCTGGGTGATGGTGCGGATACAGTTTTTCTTATCATTGGCACCAAAGTATTGGGCGGTCAGGCTGTTCACATAGCCAACCGTTCCTGCAAAGAGAGAGGCAAAAACAAAAAAGGATAATCCGCCGCTCATGGCCGCAGAGATGTATTCCTTTCCTAACCAGGAGAGAAAAAGCCTGTCCACAAAAAGCATCATGGTTTCCGATGCTTGAGAAACCACCATGGGCAATGCGATACTGAATAATTGACGGTAGCGGGGTACTGCCAGACTTTGATTCATCGGGACTCCTTGGGTTTAATATTCCTACACCTCAAGGGGCTTCTATGGCAATACCCGTAACCCATTATTGTTAACACTATTAAAGAACTTTTTTAATAGCTAAAAAAGGCCGCTCCCCGAAAGAAACGGCCAACTTTTTTATATAATACTTTTTTAAGTTTATTTGAGAAAGCTCTATTTACAGTTTGAATAGCATGTCCTCATAGCTGGGGAAGGGCCAAAGATCTCTGTCCGTCAGGGTTTCAAGGGCATCGCCGTATTCTCTCAGGTCACTCATAGCAACAAAAACCTTTTCTCTGTAGGCCTTTGCCTGTGCTAGGGAACCTTCTGTCTCCAAGGCTCCGGCCTTTTCTACAGCAAGCTTTTCTGATGCGGCTTTAAGTCCCTTAAGTTTTTCTGCAAGTACCTTGAGTTTGAAAATCTGAGTTTCAGCATCTACCCCAAGTTCTTTCAGACTCTGAGCGGTGGTTGCCAATTCACCCATGTAGCTGCTTACAGCAGGGTAAATTTGTTTGTCGGCCATTTCAACCATTACACCGGCTTCAATGTTGATCTGCTGGCTGTATACTTCCAGGTAGATTTCTTCTCGGGATTCCAATTCAACCTTGCTGAGAACCTTGTGCTTTTCGAAGATTCTTATTACTTCAGGAGAAGTAAGTTCAGGTAAACATTCTACGGTGGATTTCAGGTTAGGAAGACCGCGCTTTTCAGCTTCTTTTAGCCATTCGTCGGAATATCCGTTACCGTTGAATATTACACGCTTATGAGCCTTGAAGGTCTCTGCAACGATTTTCTGCAGTTCTGCGTTTGCATCAGAAGCCTTTTCCAGTCGGTCGGCCATATCTGCAAGAACTTCTGCAACCGCAGTATTTAATGCGGTGCTGGGTCCAGCGATAGATTGGGAAGATGCAGGCATTCTGAACTCAAACTTATTACCGGTGAAGGCAAAGGGTGAGGTTCTGTTTCTGTCGCTCACATCCAGGGGAAACTTAGGCAGAGAATTTACACCTAATTCGAGTTTTCCGCCTTCCTTGGCTTTTACAATTTTACCTTCTGAGAGGTCTTCCAGAATCTGGTTGATCTGGCTTCCTAAGAAGATAGAGATAACAGCGGGAGGAGCTTCGTTGGCACCTAATCGGTGGTCATTACCGGAGTTTGCAGCAGTGGCTCTCAAAAGAGGAGCGTATACGTCAACAGCCTTGATGGTTGCAGCTAGGAAAAGCAAGAATTCTGCGTTTTCGTGGGGAGTTTTACCGGGTTCTAGAAGATTTCT
Source organism: Spirochaetaceae bacterium (assembly GCA_027858495.1). Taxonomy (GTDB): domain Bacteria; phylum Spirochaetota; class Spirochaetia; order DSM-2461; family DSM-2461; genus JAQICO01. Next base: position 1,307 of record JAQICO010000393.1, on the reverse strand, counting down.
TCCGGTGTCGGTTCCCAAGGACCAGTTGTTATGCTTCCCTGAACCATTTACACCAGCAAAGGGTTTTTCATGGAGAAGGCAAACCAGTTCTTTTCTTGCTGCTACAGTTCTCATGGTTTCCATAACCAGCTGGTTTGTATCGGTGGATACATTGGATGTATCGTAGATGGTGGCCAGTTCAAACTGTCCGGGTGCAACTTCATTATGCTGAGTTTTGGCAGAGATCCCCATTTTCCAGAGTTCCTGGTTGAGTTCTCTCATATAATCTGCCACTCTTTCTTTGATCGCTCCAAAGTAATGGTCATCCATTTCCTGACCCTTGGCACTCATGGTTCCAAAAAGAGTTCTTCCTGTAAGTAGAAGGTCTGGTCTTTCGTAATAAAAATCCTTATCGATCAGGAAATATTCCTGTTCAGGACCAATGCTGGTGGTTACTCGGGTTACATCGGCATCACCTAAAGCTTTTAATACACGTACCGACTGTATACTTATGGCATTCATGGATCTTAAAAGAGGTACTTTTTTATCCAGTGCTTCACCTGTATATGATACAAAGGCAGTGGGTATACAAAGGGTTAAACCACCCTGGTCCTGCTTTAAAAAGGCTGGGGAAGTGGTGTCCCAAGCTGTATAACCACGGGCTTCAAAGGTTGCTCGGATTCCACCGGAGGGGAAAGAAGAAGCATCGGGTTCACCCTGAACCAATTCTTTTCCAGAGAATTCCATAATGCAGGTACCGTCTCCCTCAGGGGAGATAAAGGAATCGTGTTTTTCCGCAGTTAATCCAGTCAGAGGTTGGAACCAATGGGTATAATGGCTGGCGCCCTTTTCTATGGCCCAGTCTTTCATGGTGTTCGCCACTACTGCAGCTACTTCCAAAGTTAGTTCCTGCTTTCCTTGCTGAACTTTCTTTAATTCTTTAAATACTCTTTTGGGAAGCCTTTCTCTCATGGTGGCTTCGTTGAAACTGTTGGATCCGTATGATTGATCCACGATAAAATCGTTCATTCTATTTTACTCCTTTTAATTACTGTCCTATTCTAATATATTTTTAAATTAATAAATGCAAAGATCATGCCAATAGTTCTAAGATTAAATTGCGTATATTAGGTGGCAAAAAAGGCTTCAGAAAGTACATTTACGTAGTTTTCTCATCGCTTAAAATACATTAATGTATAAAAGGGGCTGTCGCAAAAGTCATGATTTAGTTCTGAGACAAGGCGATTTTTGAACCGGCAACGCAGTGTAGATGTGCTACATGAGTAGCCCGTGCAGAAAATCAACGCAGTATCAGGGCTAAAGGGGAC
>JAQICO010000291.1 GCA_027858495.1 Spirochaetaceae bacterium | reverse complement strand
AAATATTGATTGTAATATTCCATGGGTTCCAGGGTGGGTAAAAAAGGAAAGGGGCGTTGGGCTTTATGCCTGCTGGATTCATCCTGAATATCATAAATAACCAAACCATCGATGGGTGTTTCCTCAAGGCGAACCATTCTGCGTTGAGAGATTTCGATATTTTTTACGATATCATTATTTCTTTTCGGCGGTGTAAAACCATAGAACAATAGAGGTTTTTCCTTGGCTCTTATTTTTATTATTAAGGGATTCATAATATCAATTATAGAATATGGAATGTTCTATGGGAACCATTAATATTTTAGAGTCATCAAATCTTTAATGGATCAATCAACGTGAAGCTATTTATTTACATATCAAGCTGCCATTCAACCCGTCCAATGACTCCTCGGGGATCGTTATAATCCCTGGGGATTAGGCTTTCCACCTCTTCCATATTGGAAAATAAATTGGCTATATCACTATTTCGAAATACTGCCTGGGTAAACCAATTGGCCAGGGGGCTTCGGGAATATTGATATTGTTCCTCAAAGAAAGTCAAATCAACCTGATCGGCAGATTTACCCCTATCCTGGGCAAACCATCCCTTGGCCTGCTCCAAGGAGCCTATCTTGTCAACTAAACCATTTTCCAGGGCTTCTGTTCCGGTCCATATCCGTCCCTCGGCTAAATTATTCAAGCTGTCTTTGAGAATTCCACGACTTTGGGAAACTAAATCAAGAAAATTGTTATAAATCCATTCCACCTGGGATTGCTGAACTAGATTAAACTCTTCGGTAGGTGCAGAACTCAGCCGAGGCGACCAAGTACCAGGAACGGTGGAATATCCGCCTTCCTGGGCGTATAGGGTATTTGAAAGAAGACCCTGGGCAGTAAAAAGATAACTGAAGACTCCAATGGAACCGGTGATGGTAGAGCTTTCGGCCACGATATAATCTGCAGCTGTGGCGATCCAGTATCCTCCGGAAGCGCAGCTGTTGCCCATAACCAGAGCGATGGGCAGGCCTTGAGCTTTTAACTCCATCAATTTACGCCGGATCTTTTCAGAGGCCCAGGCGCTTCCACCAGGACTATCCATCCATAAGATAAGACCATCAATACCGGGTGTCATTTCTATCTTTTCCAAAACACGGATCACCGACTGGCTCCCCATATATCCCCAATCTCCTTCTCCATAGATAATTTCTCCACTCAAAGGAAGTACAGCAAGATTAACATGGGTAGCCCTTCTGTTTTGATCATTCTGGATATAGTCGAGATATCCAACTTCCTCCATAGAAAAAAGCTTTTCCTTAATTTTTATAAAATCATCGTAACTGACAATCCCACTGATCCACTGTTGTGAATCCAACAATCCAGCCCAATTCCCCGAGGCCTGAACTAAGCGTTCCGCGTGATTCTGGGTCCACTGAATAAATTCATCCTGATCGATGGATAAACCTTGGGAAACCCATTGGGTATATTGATTCCACAGTTCATCCATCCAGCGGGAGAGCTCCTCTTGAGATTCCGGACTTTGCCGGCCCTGAGAAAAGACTTCCGTATAGGATTTATATTGACCAGCCCTGTAAATATGGGCTTCTATCCCCAGGTTGTTAAAACTTTCTCCCCAATAGATTCTATGGCTGTTAAATCCAATTTTGCCCATATTTACCAGAGGATCCACATAGAGATGATCGGCCAGTGATAATAAGAGAAGCCTCTCCTGATCGATATAATCACTAAAGGCGATAATTTGCTTTCCCGATTCTTTAAAGTCCCATAATGTATCGTAGAGATATTTGGTCATGGTTAATCCACTGGGGGAGATGCTGGATAAATCTAAATGAATGGCTGTAATTTTAGGGTCCGATTTTGCTCTTTTAATGCTTTCGATCAAAGGATAAACAGAACTTTCAGCAGGAGGTAGCCCTTGCAGACTCTTAATCTGCTGTTCCATGGGAGAAACACTGCTACGTAAAACCAATTGACCTTGAGGATTGACCAACAGCAGGCTGTCATTTTTTATTCTTACCTTTCCACTGGGAATAACCTCAATAAGGACTAAAACTATAATTCCTAGAAATAGTAGATTCAGAATAAACAATCTTAGGTTATTAATCCATGAAAAGAATTTTCTTAGGGGCCTTTTTTTTATATCGTCCATTTTAATTACTCTGCTCCAGTCTTTCGATTATAATTGGGATTGTTCTAATAAGATACTCATTTAACCTGAAAATCCTAATGAATATTCTATTGCTCAATCCCAATCTTTTGTGAATAATAATACAAAAGGAGCTAAAGAATGAAGATAGAAAGCACACCAGAACTGGTCGAATCCCTTTATAACAACCTAAAAAAGAATCTTTCCGTGGTAAGAAAACGGCTCAACCGGCGATTAACCCTGGCGGAAAAAATATTATTTGGTCACCTTAGAGATGCAGAGAACCAGGATCTCACTCGAGGAGAGTCTTTTCTGCTACTTCAACCCGACCGGGTAGCCATGCAGGATGCAACTGCTCAAATGGCATTATTGCAGTTTATGTTAGCCGGTAAGGATGAATCAGCCGTGGCTGCAACGGTTCACTGTGACCACTTGATCCGGGGATATCAGGGCGAAAATTCAGATTTAAAAAATGCCCTCAATGAAAATAAAGAAGTATATAATTTCTTATCATCCACCTGTAGCCGCTACGGCATTGGGTTCTGGAAACCTGGAGCAGGTATCATTCATCAAATAGTATTGGAAAACTACGCATTCCCCGGCGGTTTGATGATTGGAACGGACTCACACACACCCAATGCGGGCGGCTTGGGCATGGTAGCCTGCGGAGTGGGAGGTGCCGATGCATCCGATGTAATGGCCGGATTAGCCTGGGAAGTTAAAAATCCAGGGATTCTGGGAGTAAAACTGACAGGCAAGCTTCAAGGTTGGACTTCTCCCAAGGATGTGATTATTCGTCTATTGGATATATTAACAGTAAAGGGCGGTACTAACCGGGTCATTGAATACTTTGGCGAAGGCTGTGAATCCATCAGTTGTACAGGAAAGGCCACTATTACCAATATGGGAGCTGAATTGGGTGCCACCTGTTCCATCTTTCCCTACGATATTAAAATGTCCCAATATCTCAAGGCCACCAACCGTGAAGAAATTGATAATATTTGCCAGACCTACGGCGATCTTCTTCAGGCTGATGTTGAGGTTCAGGAAAATCCGGAAGAATATTACGATCAAGTCATTGAAATTAATCTATCCACACTGGAACCACATATCACTGGCCCCCACAGCCCCGATGCGGCAACCCCCCTTTCTCAGGTGAAAAAGAAAGCAGTCAAGGACGGTTGGCCGGTGAAGCTTTCTTCTGCGTTGATCGGTTCCTGTACCAACTCTTCCTACGAAGATATAGATAGAGCCGCTTCTATCATCAAAGAGGCAAAAAAACTGGGAATCAAGTTTAAAATGCCCTACTACGTCTCTCCGGGGTCCACCTTGGTAAAGGACACCATTGAAAAGGAAGGTCAGCTTCAGATTTTAAAAGACGCCGGTGCGGTGGTACTTTCCAATTCCTGCGGTCCATGTATTGGACAATGGCAAAGAGAAGATGTAACCAAGGGAACAAAAAATTCCATTATTAATAGTTTTAACCGAAATTTTCGTGCCAGAAATGACGGAAACCCTGAAACTCTTTCCTTTATTGCCAGCCCTGAAACCGTTACTCTGCTGGCTTTAACCGGCAGACTGGATTTTAATCCCCTGACCGATAAGGTTAAAAATGACAAGGGGGAAGAGGTCTTCCTCAGCTTTCCAAAGGGTGATGAATTACCACCCGGAGGATTTGTTCAGGATACATCGGTCTACCAAAAACCCCAGGGTAAAAATGTGGAGGTTAAGGTAAATCCTCAATCTGACCGGATTGAGATTCTTGAACCCTTTGCGGCCTGGGAAGGGGAAGATCTTGAGGATATGTTACTGCTCTGTAAAGCCCGGGGTAAGTGTACCACTGACCATATAAGTCCTGCCGGCCCCTGGTTACGTTTTCGCGGCCATCTGAGTAATATCTCCGACAACATGCTCACCGGTGCAGTGAACGATTTTACGGGTGAGAACGGCAAGGTTGCAGATGTATTAACAGGCGAAACCGGTCTGACCTTTGCTCAAGCAGCTAAGAACTACCAGGCAGCCCAAAAAGACTGGATCATTGTAGGAGATCAAAACTACGGCGAGGGAAGCAGTAGAGAACATGCGGCCATGTCACCCAGAAAACTTGGCTGCCGTGCAGTGATCACCCGAAGTTTTGCCCGAATCCATGAAACCAATCTTAAAAAACAGGGGATTCTGGCCCTGACCTTTGCCAATCCCCAGGACTATGACAAAATCTCACAAAAGGGTAAATTTGCCATTAGGGGATTGAAGGAATGGACTCCATCCAAGGATCTTACCCTGGTGATAACCCAGAAGGATTCCACCTTGGAAATTCCTCTTAAACATAGCTACAACCAAGAGCAGATTGAATGGTTTAAAGAAGGTTCTGCATTGAACTGCCTAAGAAAATCCTAATAATTATAGGCTGCCTGTTTCGCAGGCGGCCTTTTTTATCGTTGCAGTATTTTTTATACTTGTCATCTATCCACATTAAGTTAAAATATTAAATGAATGTAGAGGAGTATTCATGGACATCATTAGTAAAACCTTAGCTAAAACAGAAGGCTTAAATTATGCCAGGGTAGAAGATCTAATATTTCACGGAATATGCGACCTTACCGAGGCTGATAAAGCTGTATTCCTACTCTTTGATCAGAGTAACCTTCAATTCAAAATAAAAAAAACACTACCGGCTCAATTGGAAAATAAAGAAGAGATACCCGCCTTTCAGGTGGGTAATGAAATTTACGAAAAGATTCAATCCTCTCCTGTAGTGGAACGATGGTCGGAGAAATATGATTTTTACCGGGAGATACTCTCCGATGAAACAAAGAACCTCATCGGAAAAAAAGGCACCAATTGGCTGCAGCTTCATCTACGTTTTGGCGGTAACACCATTGCTACGGTTTTGGTACACATTGTAAAAGCCATTGATATCGGCATCCTGAGATCCTACCTTCCCATTGCCGCCTTAATCCTTCAAAGAAGTTTTGCCTTCAGCAATCTCAAAAAAACCCGTTTAGAATTGAACAGCGTTTATGGTACCTCCACCGATTTGATATGCCTGATAAATTCAAAGCTCGAGATAATATGGTGTAACAAACTAGCCCTGTATTATTTTGGTTCTGCGGTAATCGGTATGCCTATATATAAGGCTCTACACGAAGGGAAACCCAAACAGGATGACCGAATGCTCGCATCAATTTTTTCAGAAGGAATGAACAAGGAATTTGAAAGGTCCATATTGACGACTGAGCGGGGTTTGAAAAACTATAGCTGTATGGCCAATGTGGCCGGTGAAGATTCCCAAGGTAGCCCCAATTTAGCTGTGATATTTTTTAGAGATATCACCAGTCTAAAGAAACAAAAAAACAACCTTTTAGTGGCCAATGAAAAATTGAATCGATGTCAAAAAGCTATTATACGACAACGGTCCCATAATATTTTAGGCAAGGTTTATTCAGAATTATACAGTGAAATTGAAGAAGGAGTAGGCCGTATCGATGACCAGATGAAAGAACTGCAGCAATGGCTGACCCAACAAAAAAGTATGGCCGGGGTTCCTCCAGAGTTGATCCAGGGGTTTGAAGATAGAATTTTAAATCTTAAAGAGTCCTTCCGCTTTACAGAAACCCTGGAAACCAGCTTTAGAAATTTTGTTTTCCTACGTAAAATCCGTAAAGGATTGGAAGAGTATAACTTAAACAAATCCCTGGAAAAGATATTAAGTCTAATGGCCCCATTACGAAGCGGAGAGGTGATTCTCCATAAAAATTGGGGAGACATTCCACAAATTCAGGTTATGGCTGTGGAAATAAACGTAGCTCTTTATGAATTGATATGCAACTCCGTTGAGGCCATAGCTCAGGAACGGGATCTCAAAGGAGAAATTACCCTGACCACTTGGTGTGATGAGAAATGGGTTTATTTAAAAATTGAAGACAATGCAAAGGGTCTTAGCTTTGAGGATATGATGAGGATCTTTGATTTTTATTATTCCACCAAGCACCATGTAACAGGTATTGGAGTGGGCATGGCTGTGGTAAATGAATACATCGTAAACCGGCATAACGGGAACCTCTCCATGGATTCAACCAATGAGCAGGGAGCCTGCTTTACCATTTCACTGCCCATTAAAAAACATTAAACCATACCCTGTATATCCAGAAGAAGATTATTCATCCTTTTAGGAGAAACCTTTAATCTCCTTTTTTCCTCCTGACAGAATAGAGCCACTTTGTATTCCTGAACCAAAAGAAAATATTCTTTCAGGGCTTCCTTCTTTTTATCACTGGCATAGGGTGAGAGGGTTTCCTTTACTTCCCTACCCTTCTGTAGATATTCAATCCATTGGGCTTCCCTTTCTTTATCCTGCGTTGGCAGTAAAAGAGCCTTTTCCGTACGGCTTTTCAGACAACGGAAACCACGGGGATAATCCTCCAGAGTTTCAATAGGATGATTTTGGAAAAAATGTCCCTGCAACATTTCCTCTGCCTCATCTTCACGTGCCGATAAAAATTCCTGTTGGTGTTTCAGGGCTGATTTTTTTATGCTTTGAAGGTAATCTCTCCAAAGACTGTAACTTTGAACAATTTTTAGCAGTAGTTCAAAATTTTCACTGCCCCTATCGAATAATTCTCCGGCGATCTGCTTTGCCAGTTCTTGAAACGACTCTTCCTTGTAAAGTGGTTTGGAACAAAATGTTCCCAGGGTTGTCAACCAAAGATCTTCTATCCAATGGGAATAGTCTTTAAAATGCACCAGTTTCCCATGATATTTTTCCAGGGAAAATTCCCGGCTGAAGTTTTTTATTTCCTTGGAAAAATTATTAGAGAGAAGTCGTGCGGCCCCCTGTCGAAGACCATGCGCTGCCTTTGATTTATCCTGGCAATAGATAGTCCAGACCTGATGATCTCTTATTTCAAAGGAAGGAAAGAGCTGCTGCCATTTCCCCTTTATTTTATGTTTTTCCACCTTGGATAAATCTAATCCGCTAAAGCTAGCTATGGGTTTTGATCTATGACGGTTAAACTCTTCCAAAAGATGTTCATCCAGGGGATTCTCTGACTTTATTTTTAATTCCTGACTATGGATGGTGTGTTTGACCACCCTTCCCCGATGATCCTGAAGACCATATTTTAACTGAAGATGAGCCGGCAGGTTTTGTTTTTGAAATGAGCTGACCGGCAGCTGTATATTCCAGGTTCTATAGATAAACCTGCATAAACCCTCTTCCAGGGATTCTCCATCCTCCAGAACCATGGATTGTAGGATTTCCTTAACATGTTCTCGGATGGGTATTAACTGCTTTCTTTCGGCCTTGGGAAGAGATTTTAGATAATGGGTAATCTGCTCTTCCTGAAGCCCTGGAATAATGGCCTCATTTTCCGGAGCCTCCCATTGATTCAGCCTATCCTTTGGGACCATAAGGGTAGGTCCGTCCTTTTCATCTCCTGGGTTAAATACATATTGAATTTGATAACTATGTTTATTATCACTCCAGCTATCGGGATACTGAGCCAATATATGTTCCTGGGGATTTTCTATAAGGAGATCTTCCTCTTTAATAAGCAGGTTTTTCTGACCGTTACTTTTTATATGTAGCAACAATTCTGATAGAGAGCTTACCGGGGGGATTCTCTCGGAGTAAAAAGATTGCTCTCTGGAATAATCCACCAGGTCTCTACGGCGTAGACGGTTTTCTTGTTGGCGCAAGTTCTTAATGAGTTCACGGTTCTTAATTAGGAAATCTGGCGCATTATTCTCCAATCCCTCCATCAAGCCCTGCTGAATAAAAATTTCCCGGGCTTCTTGAGGTTTCACCGGTCCATAGGGAACCCAATTTTCATTTTCCAAAAGAAAATTGTATATTCTAATTTCTTCTCTGGCGAGAACCTGGGCCTGTTTTTCTTCCCACCGTGGTTCCAGGTAACGACGGGTCAAAAGATGTTCTCCCAGTTCCATCAGCCATTGGGGCTCAATGATAGCGTTTATTCGAAGATAGAGTTTACTGGTACGGACTATCTCGGCGGAAACCATCCAGGTACTTCCGTTTTTAAAAAGTGCCGATCCTGGGAATATAAAGGCCTGTCGGTTTCGGGTGGCTTCATAACTATGCCCCTCTTTCAGTCGGACCACGTGGGAAAGAAAACCCGATATGACCGAACGGTGTATACTGTAGGAAAGAGCTTCTTCATTGCCCTGAAATGGTTTTATTTTCCATTTCTTTTCCTTGGCTATTTGAGAAAACTGCTGAACCAAATCCACCCATTCTTTCATACGTCGAAAAGAAAGATAATGATCCTTAGAAAAGCTTTTAATCCGTTTCATCAAAGAACCCTTTCGTTTTTCCCAGTGTTTCCATATGTTTAACAGGGTTAAAAAATCCGAGGTATTATCAATAAAAACCCGCTGTGCCTCCAAGGCCGATCCTGCTTTTTCCTGGGGACGTTCGCGGGGATCCTGAATGGAAAGCACTGCTGCTAGAACTAGTATTTCCCGTACACAACCCTCTTTGCTACTTTGAATCAGCATTCTGGCCAGCCGGGGATCCATGGGCATACGGGCCATTTCACGCCCCAGGGTTGTTATGCTGTATGGATTCTTTCCCTTACCCTTGATGACGGCCCCTAGTTCGATCAAACTGCGGTACCCATCGTTCAGCCCGGCAGAAGAGGGAGGGTCGATAAAAGGAAAGGACTGCACCTCCTGGATTTTTAAATCCAGCATTCTCAGAATGACCTCGGCAAGGTTGGTTCTTAGAACCTCAGGCTGGGTGTATAAACTCCTCCCGAGGTAATCCTCTTCGCTGTATAAACGAATACAAATACCCTCTTCCACCCGTCCGCATCGGCCCTTACGCTGATCGGCGCTGCTCTGGGATACAGCTTCCACGGGCAGACCGAAGGTTCCTGTTCCCGGGCTATAGCGTGCCAGCCGGGCCAAACCGGAATCCACCACAAATCTTATTCCAGGAATGGTCAGACTGGTTTCGGCAATGTTGGTGGAGAAGATGATTTTTCGAGAAGGAGAACTCTGGAAGATTCTGCGTTGTTCTGCCGAGGGAAGCCGTGCGTAGAGGGGTAAGAGAGTACAATGCTCTCTACCCAGGGATTTGGGGCCCATTTCTATGGCCTCTCGAATATCCTGCTCGGTGGGCAAAAACACCAGCACATCACCCCTGGAGCTATCCTTTAAAATCTCTTGTACGGCCTGCCAGGAGGCCTCGGCCAGGGATAGTTCTTTATCTTCGGGGTCTCTATATCTCACATCGACAGGATAGGTTCTTCCGGAGACTTCGATGATGGGAGCATTGTCAAAGGCCTTGGAAAACTTTTCTGTATCGATGGTGGCCGAAGTGATGATAATTTTTAAATCTTTTCTCTTTTATATAATGATTCGCAAAATTCCCAACAAAAAATCGATGTTGAGGCTGCGTTCATGGGCCTCATCGATGATCAGCGTATCGTAGGCGTTAAGCCAGGGATCGCTCTGAGTTTCAGAAAGCAATACACCATCGGTCATCAATTTTATGAAACTTTTTTCAAAGTCTTTATCTTGAAAGCGTATTTTGCTGCCCACAATATGGCTGTCCTGAAGTTCTTCTTCTATTCGTTGGGCAACGGAAACAGCGGCAATACGACGAGGCTGGGTACAACCGATCTTCCCCTCAACTCCCCGGCCTGCTTCCAGACAGAACTTGGGAATTTGGGTGGTTTTCCCGCTGCCTGTTTCTCCCGCAAGAATAAGTACTTGGTTATCTCGGATGGCTTTTACCACCTCTTCTCTCCGCTCTATGATGGGCAATGATTCAGGATAATTAAATGTAAAGGGATAGTTTACCCTTCGGGATTTTTCTTCCTTTGAGCTACGAATTTCCTTTAATATTTCTTCAGAAAGGATTTTCTGCTTCTGGATTTTACTTTTGAGACGAAAAAAATCACATTTTCTAACCTGATTGAGCTGATATTTCATGATGGTACATTGAACCAGCTGAACACCGTACTGTCAAGCTAGAACCAAGCTTCCTTCAATAAAGCTTACATGACCTATGGCTTGACAGCGGAATATTAAAATCCTATCTTACTATTAGTCCTGGGGTGGTTTTCGTTGAAAACCTGAGATAATACCCATAGAACCTGAACCGGATAATACCGGCGTAGGGAGGGCGGTTATACTTCAACCAGGACAATAAACAAAACTTATTTTTAGCTGTTAACCTTGGAAGCTGGAAATAGGTTTTATTTCATAATTGGAGATTTCCATGAAAAAGTTGTCCCTGATAGTGCTGTTATTAACCGCCATTTTTTCCCTATCTGCTTTAAGCAAAAATGAAGAAAGTTCTTCCAATGAATTGTTGGTTTACTGCTACGACTCCTTCGCCTCAGAATGGGGCCCAGGTCCGGCCATTGTTCAGGCCTTTGAAGAAGAGACTGGAATCAAAGTGATTCTACAGGCTCCCGGCGACGGAATTACCGTTCTAACCCAACTTGAATTAGAAAAGGAAAATCCAAGGGCCGATGTTGTGGTAGGATTGGATAACAACTTAGTTGAACGAGCCTTGAATTCCCAAGTGTTACAGCCCTATAAAAGCCCTTTATTAGAATCTGTGGATCCTGAATTGATTCTTGATGATAGCTATCATTTAATCCCCTACGACTGGGGATTCTTTGCCATCTGTTATGACTCAGAAAAATTGACCGAGGTACCCCATAGCCTGGAATCCCTCACTTCTGAGATATACAAGAATTCTATTATTCTGATGGATCCCAGAACATCCACTCCCGGTATGGGATTTTTTCTTTGGACTCTGGAGGTATACGGAGATAACTGGAAGGATTACTGGAAGAGACTTAAACCAAACCTTTTGACCGTAGTTGAAAGCTGGAGCACCGGATACGGTCTTTTTACTTCGGGAGAAGCCCCCATGGTTCTAAGTTATAGTAGCTCTCCTGCTTATCATGTGGAATATGAGGGAACAACACGTTACCAGGCCTTAATCTTTGATGAAGGGCACCCAGTACAGATTGAAGGCGCTGGACTGGTCAAGGGCAGTGACAATCTAGAAGCCGGTAAGCTGTTTCTGGATTTTTTATTAAGTCAGACATCCCAGGAGGCCTTTGCTCTTAGCAATATTATGTTTCCTGTAATAGAGGACACCCCACTACCCGAATCCTTTGCTTACGCCTTAAAATCAGATAAAATAATTACTCCCCATGTAGACCAAGAGCAATTGGACATCGCTATTGAAGAATGGCTGGAGATTATGGGTGAATAAGACCTTTGGGAGCGGTTTGTTAAGAAAAAAGATGGGACTCCCTCTTTTTCCTTTACTGCTGCTTTTTTACCTGCCCCTGTTTGGAATATTTTTTAAACTTTTTCAGCAGGAAGGGGCAGGTGCCATGGCTGGGCAGCTCAAGGAGTTATTGGGCAGTCCTTCCTTTTTACGCACCCTGGGTTTCACCATTTCACAAGCCGCGCTAAGTGCAGTATTTTCCCTATTACTGGCTCTGCCTGGAGCGGCCCTTTTCAGCCGTTACGATTTTCCATTTAAAAAATTGATTTTATCCCTATCCTTTATCAGTTTTATATTACCCCCCATTTTGGTGGTTTTAGCCTTTGTTCAATTCTGGGGTAATCAAGGATGGGTCAATCAATTTATCCGATGGATCTTTCCCCAGAGTCAGGGGATTCATATATTATACAGCGGCAAAGCCATTATTCTGGCCCATGTATTTTATAATCTCCCCTTGGCCTTAAGGTTGATCTATGACGGTTGGAGCAGCCTTCCTCATAGTCAAGAAGAAGCGGCCTATAGTTTAGGTTGTTCCCCCTTAAAAACCTTTAGAAAGGTGATTTTTCCCCAGCTTCTGCCCTCGGTGGGAAGCTCACTGCTGCTGATTTTTCTTTACTGCTTTTTAAGTTTTGCCATCATTCTGGTTTTGGGGGGAGGGCCTAGATTCAGCACCCTGGAAGTGGAGGTATATCAGCAGATAAAATTCAGCAATAACTATTTAAAGGGCGGAATGATTGCCCTGATTGAAATGGCTCTGGGAATGCTTTTGATGTGGAGTTATCTCAAAATAGAGTCCCGTAGAACATTGGGATATTCCCAGACTTTGAGGCATGAAGATATGAAACCCCTGGCAGGCCAAGGAAAATGGCTGCTGATTATTTATCTTCTTTTTTATATGTTTTTTTTAGCCGCTCCATTGCTGGCCATGATATCCAAGGCATTTATTATTCAAAGAGGCTGGAATGGACCCAGAGAATTTACTCTTACATGGTTTGCCGCCCTATTTACCCCAGGACATGGAATGCTTTCTTTAAAGGCCATACTCACCAGTTTAAAATATGCCTTGGGCTCCACCCTGCTTGTGCTGAATATCAGCCTGTTTTTGGGGCATCAAATGTTAAGAAAAAAAATCCTTTTCCCCCGATTTACAGAAATGCTGATATTGATGCCCCTGGGAATATCTTCGGTTTTACTTGCATTATCCTATTTACGAATTTCCATGGGACTAAGCCATAACAGCCCTTTAAAGGGCTTACTAATTATCGGGATTCATTGCATCATTGCCCTTCCCTTGGCCTATAGAAGTTTAGTTCAACGGATTCATCAATTACCTGTTAACTTAACCGAGGCGGCCCAGTCTTTGGGGGCAAAACCTTGGCGTCTTTTCACCAAAATAGAATTACCTCTTTTAAAACCTATATTACGTACTTCTGCCCTATTTGCCTTTGCCCTATCAATGGGCGAAGTAAATGCAGTATTGATATTATCACAACCGGGAGATGTCACCATTCCTCTCGCCATATACCGGCTTATGGGAAGTTATAACTTCAACGGGGCCTCTGCCATGGGGACCTTGTTAATCTTTATCACCATGGCTGCATTTATATTGATGGAGAAAAGAAATCATGCTGATAGAATTTAACCAGGTTCGGTTTCAACAGGGGGATTTTATTCTCCATGCCCATTTATCCATGCCCCAAGGGAAAATGATCTGTCTATTGGGGCCCAGCGGTTCTGGAAAAACAACCCTGTTACGTTTATTAGCAGGTTTTGAAACTCCCCAGCAGGGAAAGATTCTTCTTCAAGATCGAGATATAACCCATCAACCTGCCTGGAAGCGCCGGCTAGGTTATCTCTTTCAAGACTTGGCACTTTTCCCCCATATGCGAGTGGATGAAAATATCTGTTTCGGATTATCCATGGATAATATTCCTAAGGAACAACAGAAGATGCGTTTAAAGGAATTATTAACGCTGGTTGATCTAGAAGGCTACGAAAAAAGACAGGTACAGCAATTATCCGGGGGAGAAAGACAACGGGTGGCTCTGGCAAGGGCCCTTGCTCCAAATCCTGCCTGCTTGATGCTCGATGAACCTCTAAGCGCATTGGATGCCTCGGTCAGGGAAAGACTTGGTAGACATATACGTAAAATACAACAGTATCAAAACCTTACAACCATCTTTGTAACCCATGATCAGGATGAAGCCATGCGCCTTTCTGACTATATATATATCATGAAGGATGGAGAAATGCTGGAGGGAGGAAGCCCAGAAGAGCTCTATGAAAAACCAGTTTACAGCTGGACGGCTCAATTCCTTGGCGATGGAATTCTATTGCCCATTTTGGCAGAGAAATCCAATAAAATAACCACTGTCTGGGGAGATTTTATTTTAGAAAAGAACGAAGATATTGAGGGTTTAACATGGAAAAAAGAAGCTTCCAATCCAATAAAAAAAGACAGAATCCTTATACGTCCCCAATGGATTACTTTGGGAAGGGGCAATAAAAAAGCCAGGGTATTATCCCGGGAATTCGGTCCCAAGGGTTACCGATTGGAGATGCAATTTAAAGATCAAAATTTTATTTTATACAGTCAAAAGAATATAGAAGCAGGTCAGTGGGTGAATATGGAGTGTGACAAGGTACATCGGCTGCGATGTCTTTAAATCATTCTGTTTCTTGGTTCCTTTGTTTGCTGGCAGTGGTTGCTTGTTCCGGGCTGTCAAAGATCAGAATATTTTGGGCAGATACCCATCCGGCCAAATCCTGCTGTACAATATATAGCCATAGAGACTCTCCTGGGACATCCCAATCTCTTCGTTGAATCTCTAAAACATCACCCCTTCTCAGGGTCGATAATACTGAAGATTCGATGTTTTTTTCTTTATAAACCTTAACATAAGTAGCTGAGACAACCCCCCAGTAGGAACTTTGACTGAATAAGGGGGTGGAAGGTAGAACCCATTGATGAGTTTCTTCTACAGAACGATTGTCCTTGGGACTACAAGATAAAACCAAGATTAAAGAAATGAAAATGTATAATTTACCTTTCATTGGATTCACCCTTGAGTTCAGCAATTTCATCACGTAATATTGCGGCTTCTTCAAATTCCATATTTTTAGCCTTTTCCAGCATTTCTTTTTCAAGTGCTTTAATAAATTTGTTTTTTTGTTTTGGATCCAATAGGTTGGTACGTTCTTTCATAATAGAAAGAGAAAATTTCTGCGCCTGTTCTTTTTCCTTCTTCTTTCGAAGAATAATATCATGAATTTCCTTTTTAATGGTCTGGGGCGTTATTCCGTGTTTGGTATTATATTCCATTTGCATTATTCTGCGATTTTCCGTCACCTCTATTGCCTGGTCCATGGCAATAGAATTGGAACTGGCATACATAATAACCATTCCGTTTACGTTACGGGCAGTCCGTCCGATAATCTGAATCAATGATCTTTCCGATCGTAAAAAACCAATTTTATCGGCATCTAATATGGCAATTAATGAAACCTCGGGTAGGTCGATTCCCTCTCTTAAAAGATTGATTCCAACCAGAACATCGTATTCCCCAAGTCTCAAATCCTTAAGTAATTCAACGCGTTCAATGGTTTCAACTTCCGAGTGTATATAACGAGTACGAATGGCAAGATTATTTAGATAATCGGTCAATTCTTCAGCCATTTTTTTGGTTAGCGTGGTAACCAGAACTCTTTCATTCTCTTTAATACGCAACTGTATTTCTTTATAAAGATCTTCCATTTGACCTTCAGTAGGGCGTACAGATATTTGGGGGTCCAATAACCCCGTTGGCCTAATCAGCTGTTCCACCAACTGTTCAGACATATTTAATTCCCGGTCACCAGGTGTTGCTGTGACAAAAATAATCTGCTTCATAACCTGATGAAATTCCTCGGCGGTAAGTGGGCGATTGTCCATAGCGGAGGGTAAACGGAAGCCGAAATTAACCAAGTTCATTTTGCGGCTTCGGTCCCCTTCATACATGGCTCCAATCTGAGGCAGAGTAACATGGGATTCGTCGATCATTGTTAAAAAATCGTCGGGAAAATAGTCAATGAGAACATTAGGGCGTTCTCCTTTTTTACGTTGGGTAAGATGCCTGGAATAATTTTCAATGCCTGGACAGCTGCCCATCTCCTCCATCATCTCAAGATCGTATTCCGTTCGGGATTTTAAGCGCTGTGCCTCCACAATCTTTCCTCGACTTTCCAAATATTCCAATTGATCTTTTAATTCTTCACGGATATAGACCAAGGGTTCTTTCATACGATCTTCTGCCATTACAAAATGTTTAGCAGGGAAAAAACTGATCTCCGCCCAAGATTCTCGGGGTGTACCGTTCAGTGGATCTATTTCTTGAATGCTTTCTACTTCATCCCATTGCGTCTCAATTCTTACAGCCGATCCCTTTAGATGAGGAGGATACACTTCCATCACATCGCCACGAAGACGGAATTGACCCGGGCCTGGAGTCACATCGTTTCTATCGTACTGCATGGCTATAAGCTGCTTGCGGATTATATCGAGGTCCAGCTTCTCTCCCACTTGAATGGTCAAACTCATTTCCGCATAGGACCGGGGATCTCCCAAACCATAAATACAAGAGACAGTGGATACGATAATTACATCCCGACGTTCCATCAAGCTGGTGGTGGCAGAAAGCCGCATGCGCTCTATTTCTTCATTGATGGAAGCATCTTTCTCTATATATAAATCTCTGGAAGGAACATAGGCCTCCGGTTGATAATAATTGTAGTAACTTACAAAATATTCCACCGCGTTATGTGGAAAAAAGTCTTTGAATTCTCTATATAACTGAGCGGCCAAGGTTTTATTGTGACTTACGATTAAAGTGGGTTTTTGTACATTTTCTATGACCCTAGCCATGGTATGGGTTTTCCCTGAACCGGTAACCCCATGGAGCACCTGATATTTCAGTCCCCTGTTTATGCCGTCAGTGAGTTTTTCTATGGCCTGCCCCTGATCACCTGCGGGTTCATAGGGGGATTCTACCTTGAAGGCATGCATGATGATATTCTCCTATGGACGTTTACTAAGCTCCACTTCCAGTTCAACGGTACGTCGCCCCCGCATAACGGTGACCTCTGCAATATCTCCGGGTCGTGTATCTTCCAAGGCACTGTAATAGTCAGTAAAATTATTGATGGTCAAACCATTTATTTCTATAATAATATCCCCACCAAGATAAATCACTGAAGAACCGCTACGTACAGCATCGGAACTATTCCCTCCGCGAAGTCCAGCCTGCTGGGCCAGACTTCCCTCATTTACCCGAGAGACCAGTATTCCTTGGCTGGTTGTCAATTTAGCATATCGTACCAACGATGGAAAAAGCTGAAGAGGTTCGACATCTATCCAACCTCTTATCACCTCACCATAACTGATGAGATCTGGAACCACTCTCTTGGCCGTTTCAATAGGTACGGAAAATCCCAATCCTACCGAACCGCCGTTTGGAGAATAGATCATCGTATTTATTCCTATCATCTTTCCTCTACTGTTAAGCAACGGACCACCGGAATTCCCCGGATTGATAGAAGCATCGCTTTGAATCATATCGCGGATGACATGACCTTCATCATTCTTTAGAGGCCGCCCTAAACCCGAGACAATCCCGGTAGTCAGGGTTCGTTCCAATCCATAGGGGTTTCCAATGGCTAGAACCTTTTGACCAACCCGTAAATTGGTACTGTCCCCAAAGGGAATGACCTGAAGATCCCTACCATCAGGATCAAATTGTACCAGCGATAGATCGTTTTCAGGATCACTACCAATAACATGCCCTTCAAACTGTGTTCCATCTGAAAGAGTGATAAATACTTTCTGAGCATTTTTGATAACGTGATTATTGGTTAGAATAATGCCGTCTTTGTCGATGATTGTACCCGATCCGGAGCCTCCCTCTTGCGGAACAGCTTCTAAGAAAAAATTATAGGCCAAAACAACGGTGGTAATATTTACGACAGCATCGTTTAACTCTTCGTAAATATAAATGTTCTCCCACTCGTCGGGACTGTATTCAGATTGGGTTTGTACAGGTATGGCCCGGGATAATTCCTGATTATCAAAGGCATCCAAGTTACTCTGACTGATATCCTGGGGAGGCTGAGACTGATTACTATGATTATTTTGAAAGAAACCAAGTCCAACCATAAATAGAGAAACAGCCAAAGCTGTAATGATTAGATAAAAAAACAATTCTCTGCGGTTATACAATCTCATAGCACTTTTAATATACTAGCTTAAGAGAAGAAAAAAAAGTACCCGAGTTAGGAAAAATCATCTTTTACGCCAGTATATATCTCCATCCCCGTATCGTCGGTAAGCCATGGCTTCTAGTAGATGATTCTTCATAATATCTCGGCTCTCTTCAAGATCTGCTATGGTCCGTGACAACTTAAGCAAAGAATGAACCGCTCTAGAAGAAAGCCCCAATTTCTCAACCCCACTTTGCAGAAGAATCAGACAGGGTTCATCAAGGCCGCAGTATTTTTGAATCTGTGAATTAGTCATTTGACTATTCCATATTTCCCGATTCCCAAAACGCCTTTCTTGATATTTTCGAGCAATCCGAATTCTTTGGGCCAAGTCTTTACTGGAATACCCAGGAGGTTCCATTAACACTAAGGGGTCCACTGGCTCAAGGGGTATACGGATATCTACTCGATCCATCAATGGACCAGACAAGGACCGCCAATAGCGGTCAATTTCTCTACTAGTACAGACACAGGGAGTTTTTCTTCGGCCAAGGTTACCGCATGGACAGGGATTCGCCGTCATTATTAACTGAAAATCAGCAGGAAACCAATAGGATCGTCCAGCCCGAACCAGACTGATTCGTCCGGTTTCAAGGGGCTCCCTAAGCCCCTGAAGCACAGGATGGGTAAATTCCGGGGCTTCGTCCAGTAATAAGATACCTCCATGAGCAAGGGAGATTTCTCCAGGCATAATTTGACTGGTTCCTCCTAAAATCCCCGGGGTTGAAGAACTATGGTGGGGTTCGCGGAAGGGTGGTCGCAACAGCACTCCCCGATCCAATTTGCCAGCCTGTGACCAAAGCCGGGTTACGGTAAGCTGTTCCTGTTCCTCCAATTGAGGTAAGACCCCTTGCATCGCCCTGGCGCTGAAGGTTTTACCGCAACCTGGAGGACCAAAGATCAAACTATGATGTCTGCCTGCTGCGGCGACAGTTAAAGCCCGTTTCAAGATCTCCTGTCCTTTTAGTTCAGAGAAATCAGGATAGTTCTCTTTTTTATGATGATACTGCCCGGTGTATTCTCCACAAAATATTTCAAGATCCTTGAGATGTGAAATGTGATCGAGTGGATATAACGATCCTCTATTTAAAGATAATGCCTCTGATAGATTTTCCTTGGGAATGACAAAATTTTCTATCCCCTGGTTCAAGGCACCAATCATAGCGGACAACAGTCCGCTTACAGGCCTTACGCCCCCGTCAAGTTGTAACTCACCCATAACCAGAAATGGTTTATCCAGGCCTTCCCATTGATGGGATTGAAGAAGAATTGCCAGGGCTATAGCTAAATCATAACCAGCACCGACCTTGGGGATTCCCGCAGGAGCCAGGTTTATCAACACCCTTTCTCTGGGGAGCTCATAACCACCAGATCTAATGGCAGCCCGTACCCGTTCCCGTGATTCTCTTACAGCCCCATCTGGAAGACCGACCAAATCCATACCCGGTAGCGCCCTTCGGAGTTCAACTTCTAGTTTTACCAAATCCCCTTCAAAACCCCTGAGGGCATAACTATAAACCATAGTACCTCCTAAAATATATAATAGGAGGAGAAAGCATATTGGCTTCAGTAATTGTTCGTTATTTCAAGAGTAAAAGCATTATTAATAATCCATAAATTAAATTGGAATCTACATAATACATATCAATTGGTATATTTTTCTTCTTTTCTAAATAGTAATAAAAAATCTATTGATGCTCTGTTCCATAGAGTATAACATGATTTTCAGGGGGATTGGATGATACTCAATGAGAATACGCAAAAAAAGGTAATACCTATCGCTGGAGGTAAGGGCGGTGTTGGTAAAAGTGTAATATCTTCCAATCTTGCTTTACTATCTGCGGTTAATGGAAAAAAAACTATTCTTGTAGATTTGGATCTTGGAGGTTCAAATCAACATACCATGCTGGGTATGAAAAACAACAATCCAGGGATTGGCCATTTTATAAATAATCCGCACATGAGCATGGATGAGCTTGTTGTAAGCACCCCCTATAAAAATCTTTTTCTCATACCTGGAGATGTATTGGTATATGGATTGGGAGAATTAAATTTTGATACAAAAAAAAGAATCACCATGGGAATCGCTGGATTAGAGGCGGATTATATTTATATAGATCTTGGTGCTGGTACAAGTATGAATGTTCTTGATTTCTTTTTAATATCCAATTCCGGGATTCTGGTTTCCACCCCCCATATGACAAGTATTACCAACACCTACAATTTCCTGAAAAGTCTCACCTATCGCTTTTTGCAAAGAGTGTTCACCGATAATAGAAGCTTCATGGGAAAACTCAATAGAATAATTAAAGAAACCAATCCCCAATCAGAGATTACTATTCCTCAATTTTTAAGGGAAATATCAAAAAAAGATAGTGCATTAGCCCGAAAAGCAGATTATTTCCTACAGGCATTGCAACCTAAAATAGTGTTGAATATGGCTGATGAAAAAGAAGATATTTTAACAGCTCAGTCTTTAAGCGAATTATGTGAAGACAAATTACAAATTAATTTGGAATCTCTTGGGTTGATGTACTACGATAAAGGAATCAGTAAAGCGGTTAAAGACCGGATTCCCTATCTACAAGATCATGACGACACAGTAACTGCTTTGGGTTTGAATAGAATTAGTCAAAAAATTCTTCAATCGGAACATTACCCAGAAATGCCTCTAGATTTTGATTATTATAGTAACAGTTTTGAATTATCAGAAATCGAGGCAGATTCAGAATTTGAATTAAAACAAGAAGAAACGGGCGATGGAATCTATTCTGAACAATATGTACAGGGCTTAATGCAAAAGATCGAAGAGCAGGACCAACTGATAAACCAATTAGCCCAAACTCTCCAACAAATGGGGATTAAGCTTTAATTTCCATCAAAACCAAAATTAACCAATAATTTGGGGAAGGCATTTTTTACCATATCAGCTACTTTCTCTGAATCAATTTTGGAAATTTTTAGATTTTTCCAGAGTGTCATAAGAATTGTTTTAGCTATGGTATCTGCAGTGGTCTCATCTTTATAAACAATAAATGACTGATTAAATCCACCTTCATTCAATATGGTGAATGACGTATAGGTATCCACGGGTTCCTTTCCTAGATAAACTCTATCCTGACGTTTTGTTTTAAAAATATCCAGTTCTTTAAACCTATAGGGAATCT
Organism: Spirochaetaceae bacterium; assembly: GCA_027858495.1. GTDB lineage: Bacteria > Spirochaetota > Spirochaetia > DSM-2461 > DSM-2461 > JAQICO01. The sequence goes on along the minus strand of JAQICO010000291.1, from coordinate 321 downwards.
TATGACGATCATCTCTATAACAAGGTTCAATCTGTTTTTGAGCATAAGATATAGGTTCATATAATAAAAAGAGTTTCCTTCCATCAGCTTGAAAAATTATACCTTCATCGTTTGTATATATATCCTTAACGTTGCCGTAGGAAATAATTTCAAACCGGGTATAATTAGAGTTACTATCAAAAAAGATGGAAACGATATACCCATTGTCCGATGGTAGCTCAGAATTACTGTATGCCTCAAATAGATCCTTTATATCAGCCATATGTTCTCCTATAAATGAATGAATATTGTAACTTAATCTACTAATTCTAAGGTCTATAT
>JAQICO010000438.1 GCA_027858495.1 Spirochaetaceae bacterium | reverse complement strand
GCGGAGGGCCGAATAGCTGGGCTAATTCAGCCACTTGCCTGGCGGGAGTCCAAGCAGCCATGCCCTGTTTCCAGACCATGGTTTCTGCAGTGAGTTGTCCATTCTGTGCATATTGCATTAAACCTTGGGGTGCTATTGGTCCTGCCTGTTGTCCCTGAATGGACAAATACCAGCTGGCCGCCTGGGGAGGAGGGGGAGGTGCCGCTGCACCCATTCCTGCGGCACCCATGCCCATGGCTGGGTTCATTCCGTACATTCCGCCGCCCATTTGGTGGCCCATCTGATTGCCCATGGCTAATCCCATGCCCATACCCATTCCTCCGGCGGCTAATCCACCGGCACCGGGATTTCCCGCCATGATTTTTAGAGCATCCACCCTGGCCTGTCGTTCATAATTATCTATACGGCTGTCGGTGAACATGTCGGAGTCTCTGGACTCGATTTTAGCCATGGATTCTTCGGAGGGTTCAATGGCTTGAATGGAGGTGTCGTCCAGTGTCATGCCGAAATCCGAGTTGAATTTTTCGTTAAGACGGTCTTTCAGTTCCAGGGAAAGATCGTGAAGATTCTCGGCCATTTGGTAAAAGGCCTTACCGGAACCGGCAATGGCCGATTGGGCCTGGGTTACAAAGCGCTGACGCAGACGGTCTTTAATTTCAGATTTGGTAAATTCACCTTCGGTACCTACAATCCCCTTGATGAATTTTCCTGCATCGATAACATGGAAGGAAAAATGTCCCCGGGCTCTAAGGGTTAATATGCCGAATTCCGGATCCCGGATGGAGAAGGGTGAAGGGGTTCCCCAGTTAAAATCTGCCAGTATTCGGGTGGATACAAAATATACTTCAGCCTTGAAGGGACTTTTAAAACCGTATTTCCAGCCCTTCAATCTTGAAAGAATGGGAAGATTTTCCGTTTCCAATTCATACATGCCCGGTGTAAAAACATCGGCCAGTTGGCCTTCATTTACAAAGATGGCACATTGACCTTCTCTTACCGTTAGTTGAGCTCCGTTGCGAATATCATTGCCTCTACGGTCATAACGGTAGGCTATGGTATTGTTATCCTCTTCTATCCATTCAATGATATCAATAAAGATTTCATTTTTAATGGCATCAAAAATCCCCATGGTAACCTCCAGGTTTCTTAGTTTAGGAATAGCGTCTCATGAAAGGGTGAGACTGAAAAAAGTATAATCCATGGGGGAAGATATTTCATGTTTTTTTTATGATGATAAAAAACTGCAACATTTATTGGAAATAATCTTTGTTCAGTCTTAGACTATAGGTATTCTATATTCCTTAAAGGAGAATTCCCATGAATTACTCAATCGAAAATCAACCTGTTTTCACTTCAATTACCGTGAAACTCGAAGCTGGAGAAACCATCAAAGCCGAAGGCGGCGCTATGATCTCCATGACCACCAATATCGGCTTAAAATCTAAAACGGCCGGTAAGGGTTTGGGCGGTATGCTGAAAGCTGCGGTAGGCGGCGAAGGTCTTATGCAGTCTCATTTTACTGCAGAAAACGGCCCCGGAGAAGTTACCTTTGCTCCCCCCACCCCCGGTGATATTGTTGCACTGGATGTAGGCCAAAAAACCATTCTTGCACAAAGCGGTGCATGGATTGCCGGATCTTCCGATGTTGAAATGTCAGCTCAGGGATCTTTTAAAGCCATGATGTCCGGAGAAGGTCTATTTCTTCAAAAACTCAGTGGAGCAGGAACAGTTTTTCTTTCCAGCTATGGCGCAGTGGTTGAAAAATATTTGGCGGCCGGTGAATCCATCGTTATCGATACAGGTAATATGGTTGCCTATGAAGAAGGCGTAACTTCTAAAATCAAAAAAGCTGCCAAGGGCCTTTTTGCTACCGTAGCATCTGGAGAGGGTTTGGTTGGAGAATTTACCGGTCCCGGTAAGGTTTGGATGCAAACAAGAAACCTCAAGGGTTTTGCTGAACTGCTTATGAAACTCGCACCCAAAAAATAGTTCATTTCCTCTATTAAAATAGCCCGGCAAGGTCC
>JAQICO010000394.1 GCA_027858495.1 Spirochaetaceae bacterium | reverse complement strand
ATAAGAGGAAGTTCATTGCTCTGAATATTCTTCAGTTCATTAATATCACCAGTAAAGTTGAGCCAATTGGACAAATCAAGAAAATGGCATAGTGTATTATTTAACTGATAGTAACGTCTTTCGGTTATGCCCTTAGATTTGTGTTCAACCAAAACTTGGGCATCCTTGATGATGGCCTTAAAAAATGCCCTTTGTTCTTCTGTTTCAATGGGAATACTCTGCTCTATCTGAATAAGGATGGTTCCCCAATGCTTGGAAAACTCATGCCAGAGGATAGTCTCTTCCAGCCAATCGTTTAAAACCTGCATAAAAAGAGTGTTATCCTTAAGAGATCTCATGGCCAACTCTAAAGTACTCAAAAGAGACAATATGATTTTTCGTAGTTCCCTATGATAAATTTCCGGTATGGAGGTTTCCATCATAATTTGCTAATGGTGGTTAATTCCGGCTGCCCTATTCTACATTCGTTAATATCGTCAAATCCAATAATAGCATAGTCCTCTGGAGCAGAATATCCCCGAATTTTAAGAGCGGTCATTAATCCCAGGGCCATTTCATCGTTGGCGGAAACGATTGCATCGAAGGGAAGATTCTGATCGGCTATCATGGATGCAATAAAGGAACGATAACTATTATAGCTGAAATCACCCTGATAAATGATTGTCCGATCCAAGGTTATCGAGTCCTCTTCCAAAGCCTCTTTATATGCTTGAAGCCTTTCGCAGCTGTCATGATTCACTGGAGGACCAGATATAAAAGCTATTTTAAGATAATTCCCGATGGACCCTGCCGCAATGATTAATCCATCCAAGGCTGGTGTATTGGCTGAGTAGAATGATTCATGGGTTCCTCTATTTTTTAATAATTCGGTTTCTTAGATTTAAGAAACAAAATTAATTCTATACCGGTATTGAAAAAAAAGACCGGATAACTTTTCCTATTTTTTTATTTCCCCAATCCTTCTGAATAATTCCCTAAAAATGGTCCTGGCGGCATCCCTGCAATTAAAGACAAATCGGTATCTGCCCATTTGTAATCAAAGCGATATAAGTCCTGGGTACTTGCTTCTAAATCATCTTGATAGGTATCGTATAAAACTCTAGGAAAGCTATATCGAAAATAGAGATTATCACATCCATAAAGTTCTACTATCTGTTTTTGTAGTATAATATTAAGGCACTCCAGGAAGCAGTCATCCCTTAAGATGGGACTTACCAGGGACCACTTTTTTTTGAAGACTCCCTGAATAAGATTTTGTTTGAAAGTATAATCCATTTCTAAAAAGACGACACAGGGCAAGGGAGAATAACACTCCACATAAAACCGCTGTCCTGGATAAAAATCTCCGTCATCACTGGTGTTTACATCGCCCTGAATATAGGGGCTAAAGGTTTCTTTTATAGATTTCAGAAAGGCGGCTTCCCATCGCTGATATTCCAGACTATCCATAATTAACCTCCCCTAACAGCTTCTTTTTTAGCTCATTTTTATCAACTGGTTTATCTAAAAAATCCAGTTCTTTCACATCCTTAAGAGCTTGCCGTAATAGCTTTCGATTAAAGGGCGTCATCACCAATACCCTTGGAATCACTTTTTTGGGCCGTAATAGACAGAGCTTTTTTAAAAGGGTCAAACCGCTGAGTTTGTTCAGTTCTATAGAACATATAATTAAATCCAGCACCTGACTTTCCACAATCGCCAAGGCATCCAAACCGTTGGAGGCTGTGTTCACATGAGCCTGGGGTAAAATCTCGTTAAGCTGTTGCGTTATAAGACAGCGGCAAGTATAAGAATCGTCAGCAATAAGTACCTGAGAGATCATTGAGACTCCTTCTGATCAAACAATACGATCTTGTGAGGGAGAACTTCCAGCTTATGTTCGTAACGCTCTTCCTGAACCAGAATTTCTGAGGTACTGCGTATTCGGCTCACTAAAACTTTACCGGTCCAGGGGAAGAAATAGATTTTCCGACCGCCGACACCTCCCAAATCCTGTGAAATAATGGGGATTTTTTCAGCGTTAAGATAATCCAGTACAAAATTTACATTTTGGGTTCCCACATGGGGTGTGCTCCCATTATGAAGTATGTCTAAAACCTTTCCTCCTCCAAAGACCTTGGCCACCAGTTCTCGTCGGGTTATCCCCCTATGGACGAATTGATTGATCAATAGATCCATGGCGTATTCACCGTAACGTCCCGATTGTTCATGGGCGTCCAGCTTCGGAGAAGAGGATTTTGGCAGCATGTAATGATTCAAACCGCCCAGCTTATGTTTTTTTGAATATAACACCACCGATACGCAGGTGCCCAAAAGAGTATGAATAATATGGCTGTCGCTGACAAAGAATTCACCGGGCTGAACAACTGCCATTTCTTCTTTAAATTTCTGACTAAATATTATATTCATGTTCTACGATGAGTTTAATCCACAGCCCTAAAAAATGCCAAAAATTATAGGACCTATTGATTCTTTTTAATATAATATTAAAGCCTAAAGGAAATACCCATATAAACAGCTTCGGATCAGCTCTTCTTCATCCTTGGTTAAGGGACGTTGAAGGGCCTCTTCCACCTTCAGATTAGCCTCGTCAGAATTGCCCGAGTCCATGGCGATTCGAACCGCTTCGTTAACTGTTTCCATGAAATTTAAGAGGTCAATATAATCGATCAGTCCCATGGGTTCACCGTGGGATTCACAGGCCAACTGAGGTCTCCATTGCCTTAGCCGGTCGATCACCGAGGCCAGTTTATGGTAAGTATAAAACCAACTTTCCCCATGGATATTCTCCATGAGCACATCGCCTAAAAAGAGAAATTCTTGCTCTGGTATATATAAGATGCTGTTATCGTCGCTGTGATCACTGGGCAAATAATGGATTTCAACGGTTATTCCGCCAAGATCCAAAGACTCCATGGAAGCGTAATATTTTTTTGGCAGATCTATTTGTATATCCTTCAATTCCGGATAGGCCTGCTTGATTAGTCTGGCGGAAATCTCGGGGATTTCTTCTCGCTCCATCCGTCCATATAGGGCATCGTCATCCCAAATCAAACGGCTTTGAAATTCCAGATGCCCCAGGGTTTTTTCATGGGCGATACTGATGGTTTCCTTGGGCCAATAGGCCAGCCCAAAGCAGTGTTCCCAGTGCCCGTTGGGAACCACCAGGTAATCGGCCTTGCAGTCCAGTTCGTCCAGGGCATGCTGAAGATACTGCACCTCTTCAACGGTAGCTCCAGGTCCGATAAGCAGGGTCTGTTGATCCCCCATAACGGCGATCACTGCAGGACGGTAATCATCCTGGGGTATAAAATATATTCGGTCGGTAATTTTCTTAAATTCCACGGTTCCTCCCCGGTTTGGCCTGAGGATTTTATCATATATGTTAAATAATTGGCACCCCGGGGTTATGGAGATTATCCCAAAAATAAAGAACTATTTCATTTGAAGTATTAATTACATTATCCATACTATTCCCAATAATTATAATTCTCATCAGTAGCCAATTCTTGTCTTATATCAACAAGATCATTTACAGAAAGATCTTCAATATAATAGTCTAAATATATTCTGCTAAGTTCATCCTGGGGTAATATTATTTTAGTAATTAAAACCATATCGATGATTGTAAGGCTTAATGGATTGACAACAAATTCTTTATTGATTTCCC
>JAQICO010000147.1 GCA_027858495.1 Spirochaetaceae bacterium | reverse complement strand
TAGAATTACCTTGGTAGATGCCTCAGCTTCGGTAATTAAGAGTTTCGTCTTTGGTATTATTATTTCTGTGGTTTCTTGTTATCATGGGTTTAAGGTACAACGTGCAGTTACTGAAGTTCCTCAAAGAACCATCAAATCTATTGGAACATCAATAGTATTATGTATATTGGCCGATGGGCTGATTATTCTCATAACTCAGATATAGGATTTATATGTCAATCATAACGTTGAATCATGTGGAACTTCTCTTTAATGACCAGTTGGTTCTGGACGATATCTGTCTGACCATTACTCCAGGAGAAACCACCGTAATCATGGGCCCATCGGGTTGCGGGAAATCCTCTCTGTTAAAGGTTATTGCCGGAATCATTCCCCCCAATAACGGAGAAGTATTATTTTATGGGGAAGATATTAATAAAATGAAAGAACAACAATATCAGGAGATGCAGTTTCAAACTGGTTTTATTTTTCAAGATGGTGCGCTATGGAATAATAAGTCTCTCTATGAGAACCTTACTTTTCCTTTGCTTGTATCCAATCCAAAATTAAGAAGAGTGGAACTGGATCTGATGGTTCAGCAATGTATCAAAACTCTAAATTTCAATCAGGATTTATTGCTAAGACCTGCAGCACTATCTTCAGGTGAAATAAAAATCCTGTCGTTTTTGAGGGCGGTAATTGGTGATCCGCCTATTATATTTATGGATGAACCAACAACCTTTGTAGACCGTCGTGCTGTAGGGAAAATAAAGGATAGGATTCGATTTTTTAAGGAACAGAAAAAAACCATGGTGGCCATAACTCATGAGAGAAGTTTTGCTAAGGAGTTGGCAGATCGGTTTATATTTCTGAAGGAAGGGAAAATACTGGCTGATGGTTCGCCCACTGAGCTATTACAATCAGAAAGTAAAAAAATAAAGGAATTTGCCAATGATCTATTTGAATAGAAGGGGAGCTTTAATATGAAATTCAAATTCAGACATGCTGATAAAATTGTTGGAGTCTTCACTCTATTGGCTCTGTTGTTTATATGTTTTATGTTGATTATGGTTGGTAAAAATAATCGATGGTTTGAAGAGGATGTCTATTTTCGTACACAATTTAGCACTGCCAATAGTCTTAGTAAAGGAATGAAAATCAAGCTAAGAGGTTTTGAAATTGGTGAGATAAAGACAATTGAGTTAAATAATGAAAATATGGTGGATGTAGAATTCATTATTTATAATAATTATATTGATAAAATCCGTCCGGGATCTGTTTTAGAACTAAATACCAGCCCTTTGGGCGGAGGACTGAACTTTTACCCTGGACTTGGCCTGGGTGCCATTCCTGAGCCTTATAGTTATATCCCCACCACACAATTCCCTGAGGGGAAAAATCTCGTTCAGAAAGGTTTAGTTGATAAACCTGAAGAAAGTGATATTGTAACGGACTTATTGAATCAGGTTCCCAATTTACTCTCTGATGTTGACAAAACAGTTGTAACTGTCAATGAACTTCTTTATACTGTGAATGCTTCTTTGCAAGGGAATCCTGATGCAGGTCCCATTCCGGGAATTCTTTATGGGCTAGATGATACCATTGAAGAAGTAAATGTTATCGTAAGCAATCTTGGTGCAATGACCAACTCATTGGCTGTATTGTTATCCCAAATGGAAGATCCTGAGGATTTGATACCCCGTTTAGTGGGAGACCAGGGAGTAGCAGGTGCGGTTTTTTCTGATAATTCAGAATTGTTTATGTCCATTTATGACGTAATTGATCAGTTAACCATCAGTATGAGTAACATAGCTGCCTTAACTGGCTCATTAAGTGAATTAAGCCCACAGATTAGTCTTTTATTAAAAGAGACTACCGCTACATTAGGAGAAGCTGAGGATGTCCTTGAGGGACTAAAAAATAATCCCCTTTTAAGGGGTGGAGTATCACAGGACGAGGAACCCTCTGAACCTGTGGGTTCCGATGTAAGGGATGATGAATTCTAATGAAACCCTGGGCGTTTTCCTTATTTTGTGTGTTTTTTCTCATTAACGCACTTTCCTGTTCCTCTCTGCCTGGTGCAGGAAAGCAGGAAGTTGTAACTCAGAATCGACAGGTAGCCAAACAACTGATGGAGCAGGGGAATTCACAATACGATAATAGTCTCCTTGATACAGCCTTGGAAAATTTTAATACAGCCCTTTATCTTTACAGCGGTATTGATTATCCCCAGGGTACTGTTAAGGCTTTGTTGGCCATTAGTCGTTGTCATCTTGCTCTTGGTGATTCCGTTAGATCTTTAAAATCCCTTGAACAAGCCCTGGACATAGCAAAACGAGAGGGACAATATCCAGAACAAAGAAAAGTATGGAATCGTTTTGCCGAATATTTTTTAAAGATGGGTGATTACGAAAAGGCCCTTGATTATTGCCAGTCCGGTGATTTAAGTCAGATAAATGAAACATCGGACATACATTCAGAACGATATCGAATCCTGGGTACCATTGAAAAAAAACAAGGAAACTATGAATCGGCTTTGGCGAATTTCAATATTGCATTAACCATGGATGAAGATCTTGTATCCTATTCTGACTGGGCATCGGATTTGTATTTGATATCTTCAATTTATTCATTACAGGGTAATTATAGTATAGCTATGGAATACCTCAATGATGCATTGGGCAAGGATCGTTATATCGAATATATACCGGGCGTTGCATCGGATCTTCAAGCATTGGCCATGGTATCTCAAAAAAACGGTTCGACTACCGATGCCCTTTATTATTATCAAAAATCCTATTGGGCCTGGAAAGGTTTGGGAAACCAAATACAAATGGAAGAAATAACTATGAGAATTGAAGAATTGATCGGTGAGACCTGGTCTTCACCATAAATTCTAAATACATATAAAATAGGGGAGATTTATGTTAGGTTTCGTTTTTATTGCAGTATTGGCTGCCTTAGCCTTTGCTGTTATTAACTTTTCTACGGTCAAGAAGAAAGAGGCCGGAACAAAGGAAATGCAGGAAATCGCCGAAGCCATCCAAGAAGGTGCTGATGCATTCCTGAAACTGGAGTATAGGGTTATTCTGAAGATCGCTATACTTATCACTGCGTTACTGGTTATCGTTGTAAGTTGGCAATCTGCCGTTGCATTCGTTTTAGGTGCCTCAATGAGTGCAATTGCAGGATGGGTTGGTATGAAGATAGCAACCATTTCCAATGTACGTGTATCCAATACAGCAAGAATGACATCCAGCCTTGGTGCTACCTTGAAGGTAGCCTTTCAGGGTGGTTCTGTCATGGGGCTTTGCGTGGGCGGTTTTGCATTATTAGGATTAGGATTGATTTACCTGGTCTTTGGAATAATCCTTGGGGAGATGAATCCCGAGCAGTTAATGCTGCATACTAATTGGTTGGGGATAAGTGATATTCCTTTCACCATGACTGTTTCCGGCTATGCCCTTGGCTGTTCCATCATTGCAATGTTTAACCGAGTAGGTGGTGGAATTTACACAAAAGCTGCCGATATGGGTGCTGATCTAGTGGGTAAAACCGAGGCGGGTATTCCAGAAGATGATCCTCGTAATCCAGCAACCATCGCAGATAATGTGGGCGATAATGTGGGCGACGTAGCCGGTTTAGGTGCTGACCTACTGGAGAGCTTTGTTGGCGCTGTTATCTCTAGTGTCGTATTAGCTTCATATATGTATTTAAAATCTGTCAATTCCGGTAACCCCATAGCAACAGATCTTATTTCCAAAATGATTTTTTTCCCCTTGGTATTCTCTGCCATTGGATTAGTGGCCTCAAGCCTGGGAATCTTCTCTTTAATTGCAAAAAAGATTTCCGATAAACCCCATAAAGAATTAAATATGGCCACATGGCTGGCGGCAATTTTAACCCTGTTGGGAACCGGTGTATTTACCTGGTTTTACTTTAGGGGCATGGATGTTTCTACCGTTGGGTTTAATATGGGTGTACTCTCTCCTTGGATTGCAGCGGTTATGGGTATTGTAACGGGTATCGTAATCGGCCAATTGGCTGAGTATTATACCAGTTTCGATTTTAAACCTACCCAGAAGATTGCGGCTGCAAGCCGGGAAGGTACTGCCCTAACCATAACACAGGGATTAGCATCTGGTATGACATCGGTTTTCTTTCCTGTGATTTTTCTTGCTGTTGCTATTATTGCAGCTAACTCTATGGCTGGTATATACGGTGTTGCCATGGCTGCCATCGGAATGCTTTCCTTTGTGACTGTAACCGTTGCAGTTGATACCTACGGCCCCATTGCTGATAACGCTGGCGGAATAAGTGAAATGGCCCATTTGGATCCCGGTGTTAGAGAAATTACCGACCATCTCGATTCAGTTGGTAACACAACCGCGGCTATTGGAAAGGGTTTTGCTATAGGTTCAGCAGCCTTTGCAGCTCTATCTCTTTTTGCATCCTTCCTTTATGCTCAGGCTGGTCCGAATATTACAGAATCCTTTGAACTACTATTAAATATGATCAATACCATGACCTTGGCTGGTGCAATGGTTGGAGCAGCTCTGCCATATCTCTTTTCGGGTATACTAATTGAAGCTGTAGCCAAGGCCGCACGGAGTATGGTAGATGAAGTACGAAGACAATTTAAAAAACACCCAGGAATACTTACCGGGGAAGAAAAACCCGATTATACTACCTGTATATCCATCTCTTCTGCAGGTGCTCTAAAGGAAATGAAGCTGCCTGCTCTTATTTCTGTATTCATGCCTCTGATTTGTGGTTTCATCTTTGGACCAGAGTTTGTGGGTGGTCTGTTGATCGGTACAACGCTATCCGCTATTATGCTGGCTTTGTTTACGGCAAATTCCGGTGGCGCCTGGGATAATGGAAAAAAATATATAGAACAAGGACATTATGGGGGTAAGGGATCTGATTCTCATAAAGCAGCGGTAGTTGGAGATACGGTGGGAGATCCTTTAAAGGATACCGTTGGCCCATCTCTGGACATTCTTATTAAAATTATGAGTATTGTATCGTTAATTGCGGTTTCTATTTTTGGAAAGTATAATCTTTTCAATCTTTTTAAATAAATTATTGGGCCGGTTAATTTTATTGAACCGGCTTCGATTATCCCTTAATAATAATTATGGAGGTGTCTATGGCAATACATTACTATTTTATGGCCTTTCCCATGGAAGCCCTGGTTGCTTCGGAATTGGATCCTGAGCATTTTGCTACTTACATGGCTACAGGAAAAACAAAATCTACTGCAGAATCTTTAATATTCGTTGAAATAGAAGGGGGGTTTGGATCTGATTTTGATTGGGATTATGCAGAAAAAAAATGTGTGCCCCATTCCGATGGCAGACCAAAGAATTCTTTATACCTGTCAATATATAGAACGCTGGAACATATTCCATTGGAATCTCTTGGAACTCTTTATTTAGTAACCAGAGACGGCCGTGCATTGCCCATCGAAAAAGGGGAGTATAAAAATAACAATGAATGGTTAGGATATGCATTATATAAAGAACTATGCCCTGTAAGCCCATTGGCTGTTAGTGCTTTGGATGCAAAAAACTTTGGGGACTATATGACCGACGAGAAAAGCAAGATTCATATTCCTGCAATATTCTTCGCAGATCTCAAGATAGTTGATTTTAAAGATATGAAAAACAGTGGTAATGTTGGTAATATTTACGATGGCAAAACAGAACATCTAATAAACTGTATTGAAAATCTACAATCAGGAAAGGGTAAACTGTTAAAGGTTGTAGATAGGTCTTATGTTACTAAATTCGGGTATCAGGTTATAGATAACGGTTTATATGTAGCCAATTCGAGAGGTATTGTGATGTATCAAATGCCTAGTAGAGAAACGTTAAAGAAAGATTGGTATGATTGGGGACGATCTGCCATGATATTCTAAAATTATTAACTCTAATAAAAGCTCCAATTCGTTTGGGGCTTTTATTGTTTATAATTCGATCTTTCCTTCTTGTTTCAGGTAGGTTTTATTTTTCCCACCCGGCTAGATAAATTTAGAAATCAACAGCTATTAGAAATAAGAAAGCGGAATGTATATTTAGAATTATTTGCCATGCTTTTAAATCCCCTCGCTCATGTCGAAGCATTAGCTGTACCAGTACTCTCTCACAACGTCTGCTTAGACAACGGCAAAAATGTGCCTCCGTTTCCTTAGCGTTTTTTCCCGGTATAATAAATTTTTTGAGGATTATATTCTTTTGTTCCAAAGCTATTATCCAATCATCCATTTTATCTTGAATCATTTCAATATCAAATGGAATTGGAAATACTTCATGTCGAAAAGGATGATTGGATACTTGTCCAGATAGTTCAATTATTCCATTTTGTATCTTCAATAAATATAAGGAAAGAGTTTTATATTTACCGAAGATTCCTTTTTTTAACAAAACCCTTAAGCTTCCTAAATGAGCATTTAATTCATCCAATGCTCCAAGAGATTCAAACAGGAGATGATCCTTGGGCAACATTTCACCATGTAGCGTTTGACTATAACCACCATCTCCCTTTTTACTGGTAATACTGCCCATATCATGACTAAGGCCCTGATCCTTTCTGTCAGGAATCAGTACCCCGTCGGTAACCTGAATATTAGTTCTATGTTGATCCTTTATCGAAGCCATGTATCAATCAGCTCGTCTCTCTTACCCGATGCAATAATTGCTTCAATTCCAGCGTTTAGCTTATTAAGAAACGCGGTATTGCCTTTTTTTACAGCAATTCCATAATAGTCTTCGGTAAAAGGTTCGCCTACAATTTTGAGAATTGCTTTATAATTTTCATTACTTAAAACATAATCCGCAGCGATGGGACTGTCACAGACAACAGCTTTAAGATTCCCATTTGCCAAGTCTTCTATTGCAAAACCTAATTCATCGTAATTCTTTAATACAGATGCGCTATCTTCTATGACGAATGCACCGGTGGTTCCAATTTGTGCACCGACATTTTCTCCGGCTAAGTCTGCTAATACCAGTGCGTCACTATCCTTTGGTACAATCAAAACTTGACCAGCATTGATGTAAGGGATGGTAAAATCCATGGTTTCTTTTCGATCTTCTGTGATGGTTACCGAAGAAATGACTCCGTCATAAGTATTATTGGATAGTCCTGCAAAAATGCCATCCCAAGTGGTATTTTTTATTACAATTTCAATACCGGCTTCATCGGCCACAGCTTTAATTAGATCGATATCAAATCCAACAATTTCCTGGTTTGCATCGATCATTTCCATGGGTGGCCATGTACAGTCCGAGGCAATAGTTATTGTTTCTGATTTATTACAGCTCCAAAAACTTAGAACTGACAATAACAGCAGCAATGCTAATCCTTTTTCCATTTCATTTCTCCTTTTAAAAACATCATGAATATAATTTAATTACATTATTACAGAGAATAGGACCAGAAGGCAAGTTTTTATATGGAATAATATAGGATACGGATGTAACGATCTGATCTTCCACAGCTCTATGGGTAAATAAAACATAATTGTAAAAGTATTAATT
>JAQICO010000130.1 GCA_027858495.1 Spirochaetaceae bacterium | reverse complement strand
GGATTAAAGGAAGAACGGAATGCCCTTCACCTTCAGTGGAAAAATGAAAAAGCTGTCATCGATGAAATCCGCCATCTAAAACAAGAATTGGAGGAGCTGCGAATTCAAGAGGCTCAATTTGAACGGGAGGGAAATCTTGCCGGTGCTGCGGAGATTAAGCACGGTAAAATTCCCAAGGCTAAGCAAAATCTAGAAGAAAAAAGCAGCCAACTGCAGGCTGCCCAAGGGGAACGAAGTCTGCTTAGAGAAGAGGTGGGCCGAGAGGATATTGCCCAGGTGGTCTCCGCCTGGACGGGTATACCTGTGGATAAAATGCTCAGTTCTGAAAAAGTGAAGTATCTGAAATTGGAGGATATTCTGGGCGCCCAGGTAATCGGACAAGCCCAGGCGGTTCAAGCCATATCCAACGCCATCCGTAGAAATAAAAGCGGGTTATCCTCACCGGATAAACCTCTGGGTTCCTTCATCTTTTTAGGCCCCACCGGTGTGGGTAAAACCGAGCTTGCAAAGAAACTTGCCGGTTTTCTCTTTGATGATGAGGCATCTCTTACCCGTATAGACATGAGTGAATATATGGAGAAATTCGCTGTATCCCGACTGGTGGGAGCTCCCCCAGGTTATGTGGGTTACGAAGAGGGGGGGCAGCTGACCGAAGCGGTACGGCGACGTCCCTATTCTGTGGTACTTTTTGATGAAATAGAGAAGGCCCACCCCGATGTGTTTAATCTGCTACTTCAGTTGCTGGACGACGGCAGACTCACCGATAGTCAGGGAAGGGTGGTGGATTTCCGAAATTCCATAATCATTATGACCAGTAATCTGGGTAGTGATATCATTCTGAGACATCAGGGGGATCCCAAGGGATTGAAGGATGAACTTCTAACAGTTCTGCGAGGCCATTTTAAACCTGAATTCCTAAACCGGGTGGATGAAATAATCACCTTCAATCAATTGGATGAGGCTGCCATACAGTCTATTGTGCTCCTTCAGATGAAGGATTTAGAAACACGTTTGGCAGAGCAGCGTCTCTCCATAGAGGTTAGTCCCGAAGGCTTGATTTGGCTTGGAAAAATGGGCTACGATCCTCTCTTTGGTGCAAGACCATTGAAACGAACCATGCAGAACCAACTGTATAATCCCTTATCCCGATTGATCCTGGAAGGAAGCTATCCGGAAGGATCGGTCATTCATATTGCATTAAAAAAGGATGAGCTGGTTTTTTCATAAAGCTGCGATAGAATAATCTGGAACTGGAGAGATTTCTCCGGTTCCAACAAATTCACTTCCCCGCAGATCCATGCAGGGGAGTGTTTTTTTGATAACCCTAATCTAATATTCCTAAATGACCTATTCTTTTCTTGGAGCAATAATTGGAAAAAAGTCTGTATTGTCCATTTCTCCATGAAATAGTTCAGCATTTTTTCCAAAGGCATAGAGGGGTACATTGACAGATGTATGATTAGTTGTACTCCAAGTGACCATGGGATATTCTCCCTGCCCGCGGTTCTCGATAACTTCCAGCCCACCGGTTTCATGATCCGCGGTAACTAAAATGAGGGTATTGGGATCATCTTTATATAGATCATAAATACCTTGTACTGTACGGTGAAACTCCAGGGTTTCTTGAAGATTTTTCTCTATTTGATGGTCGTGTCCAGCATGATCTATTCTACCGCCTTCTATCATAAGAAAAAATCCATCTGGATCTGCTGATAACAGCTCCACAGCCTTTTCTGCCATTTCTGAAAGAGTGGGGTAAACCTCTTCATAGGCTTCCTGCCCTTCCAGCAAATAGGGCATATGGGTTCCTCCGAAGATTGCTGCATAGTATTCATTCTCCTGGGGTGAAAAATCCATCATAGTTGTCTCATCCTCGGCCAGCTGATATTGAGCCTCCATAAATACATCCGGTTCTGAATAAAGACTACCTCCGCCGAAGAGAACATTGGGACGTGTTTCTTCTAAATAATCCTCTAAGATTTCCTCTTCGTTATCTCTGTTAAGGTTATGGGCAGCAAAGGCCGCTGGGGTAGCGTGGGTAATCCGGGCGGTGGTAACCAATCCTGTGCTTCTCTGGAAATCTTGAAAATACTCCAACAGGGTATATAAATCCGATCCATCACCGGGAACGGCCATACTGAGAATCCCTTTATCAACCTTAACTCCCGTTGCCATGGCGGTGGCTGCAGCGGCAGAATCGGTGATGCCACCCCCATGAAGATGGGTGGATACCATGGCCTGGTGGGGAAACTGTTCAAAACTGAGAATCCCTTCTGAGCCACCTAAATAGTATCCGGCAGCCTTAACCTCTTCTGGGCCCATACCGTCCCCGATTAGAATTATCACATTTTTATATTCTGGGGGTACAAAGTTTTCAGTGCCGTAGTTTGAAGTGATACAGGAAAATAAACTTAAAATCATCAACCCTATTATTATGCGTTTCATCTTAACTCCTAATATTGGGGATTATACCTATGAATTTCTGGAAAAGCAAAACTAAAATTAATACCAGTTATGGCAATGTTTGCTGATTACATGTTGTACAGTTGATATGTTCTTTGAACTGATTTAAAATATTAGGTATGATCATGTTTCTTAATCTTTTGTTAATGGGATCCTCTTCTCTTTAGTCATTAAAGTGATTCAAAAAACTAATATAAGAATTCTTTTTACCCGTTATTCAGGGGGTTCTCAATTATCAGAGGGTTTAGAATATAGTTTTTTGAGGCTCAGTGAAGATTTTAAAACCGTTGAGGGCTTGATTTGAAAATGCTTTTAGAAGATCCGGTAAAAGTGGGCCTAAATTGGTACCTGTACTGTTCTAATAATCCGATTAATTTTGTGGATCCGACTGGGTTGAAAGGTAAAAATGAAACGGGGCCTGAATCTTGGGAAGTAGAGTTTCAAGAATTTAGTCAATCTATTGAATCCAGAATCAAGTTACGTAATCCAGATGAACAAAGTATGTTTTGGGATAGTGTTGATTTACCACCGGTTTCATATTCTCAGGAACAAA
>JAQICO010000240.1 GCA_027858495.1 Spirochaetaceae bacterium | reverse complement strand
GCTGTTAACAGCTGGGTTTCCTTTCAGGAAAGCAATCTTCTGGAAACTACCTCAAGATTCGCGGCTATTTTTTGTCATCGAGGAATGAGTTACCGTCAAAACATGAAAATAGATCGAGGGGCCGAGGGTTCAGATAAGAGCTGGTTTGGTATATCTAGAAGGAATTATAAATTTATGGGTTTTGATTTAGACATGGTGGTTGAGCTTTATAATATTTCATCGGAAAATGGATGGTAGGCAATGAAAAAGAATAATAATCCCCTGGAAAATTTTATCATGGTTGTCATCTTATTAGTAATGGTCCAGACTCTGCTGGATGATTTATCCGTTCTGATGGACTGGACCTGGTCCGCAAGAAAAGTATTGTTAATAACTGGATTTTGCTTTGATGTATTTTTCTCACTGGAATTTTTTATACGTTTTTTTAATGCTATAAACAAAGGACGCGGGGGAGTTAAGCAGTATTTTTTACGTGAAAGAGGTTGGATCGATTTAGCCGCTTCGGTTCCTCTATTGTTATTGAGTTCTGGTCCTGCTTTCTTCTCACTTTTTACCGGAATGGTTATTGGTGGCTTTGCAGGAGTTCTCAATGTACTTAAGGTGGTTAAAGCAGTTAGAATCGCCAGGGTCTTAAGACTTCTTAGAGTTCTGAAAATCTTTAAACAAATAAAGTTTACCGATTCCGTAATGGTCCAAAGACATTCTGCAAAGATTGTAACTACCGCTGTAGCATCGGTTATTCTTTCTGTAACGATTATGTCCATTCTTTTTTCTATTATCTCTATCAAGGACGTAGAAGATCATTATAATCATAGTCATCTAAGTATGGCTCAATATATTGCCCACAATCAGGAGCTGGTTAATAATCCCGATGAATTGCAGTTATATGTGGAAAAGCAAAGTGCCTTTTTGATCATTCGTCATAAAGGGGATCTTCTCTATTCTCGCTATGATCAAAATTATTATGACCGGTATTACTATGCCAGTGTTTATGGTTTTTTTGAAGAAGGGGATTTCCAGTTTTTTATGGACCTCAAACCTATTATTCGAAGACAGTCTTGGGATAATATATCTGTCTTTGTTACCATTTTGACACTCATGGCTTTCCTGATGATATTCTATAGTCCTCATTTTGCCATAACCATTTCAGATCCTGTTAATATTATGAAAAAGGGAATGAGTGATAAAAACTATCATTTACAAGTGGCCATTCCTGATGAATACCACGATGACGATATGTTTCAACTTGCCAAATATTATAACGAAGAATATCTTCCTTTAAAAATGAGAAATAAAGATGAAGAAGAACCGGAACTTGAATTAGATATGGAGGATCTCAAGGATCTTTTTAATGTCTGATATTCCATGGCTGGCTTTACCAAAAATGCTGACTTTGATAGGTTGCTTGTAATGAAAAGAATAATTGGATTATTAATATTAATTTTGTTTTTCACGGGTTGTCGTGGAAAAAAAGATGTTGAAGCTCCCCAGGAGAATGAAATCAATATTGATCAACCGGCGGCGTCCGATGAAAATTATCCTTCAAGGGAACCGAGAAATAATATTTCTTAAACCTTAGAATCTGATGAAAATCCATCACCCAATAATATGGAACCAGTGGAGCTTCAAAGAGAGCGAATCTCTGCAATTTCCCAGGAAATATTTCCTACGGAATTATGGATGTTCCAACAAAAAGAAAATAAACCCCTTCAACCGGAACACCAAATGCTTGGTGCCATGATGGGAAATCCCATTCAGCGTGATGAGCAATATATATGGGAGGCTTCAAAAAATCTTTTAACCGATCCAACTACCCATATAGATAATTATTCTAAAAATTATAATGTTGTAATCCTTCAAGAAAAGATTAAACACATAATGAACGGGGTAGAGTTGATTGATTTTGGACGACCTAAAATAGAAGGATCTCTTGCAGAGATTGCCTTTTTAGTACAAAAAGACGATTCAAAAATGATGGGTTATATCTATTGGAGTTTCGATGAGCATTGGTTAATAGAAGATTTAGCTCTTAAATAAGAATTTAACTTTTTTTCCCAAAAAAAGCCGTCCAACATGACGGCTTTTTTATTAAAAAATGATCTATTAATCAAGCTCTAAGGAATTATTTTTTCTTTCGAATTTCTTTCCCATGGCAACACAGTTCGCTTTTGATGTGAAGATAACACCTTCGTTCCAGTATTCTACGGCTGCAAAAAGAGCATTCCCACCATCATTCTCATCACTTTCATCTGTGGTGTAGGCAACATAATCAGCAAGGCCTTCGAAATCATTGGCCATTAGACATGCTTGACGCTCTTTATTAAATTTATTCCATTGTTTTATAGCGCTAAAACCGGGGCCTTCATCCTCAACAATAATTTTTGCTTCTTCTTGGGAGAAAAAATACCAAACTTTAATTTTTTTACCGGTATCACATTTATTTCCATGTTTAACAGCATTTTTTATCATTTCACTAATTTGTTGTTCCAAAAGGTTTATTTCTTTAATTTTAGGCGGAGCCTTTTGAACGATTAGTAGAGTAAAATATCGTATTTGTCGGTAATCACTGGGGAAATCCTTATAAAACATCCCTTCTCGGTTCATCAGTGGGTGGTTATCATTAATTATTATAGTTTTTATTTGTTCACTCAAAGCTGTACTCCTACTCTTTCATTGTTTTTATTGCTTCATTGATACTTTGGGTAATAGGGAAATAACCCATAAGCTTGGTTAATTCTATAACCTTTTTAACTGAACCACGAACATTGGTTATTAGCAGTTTAAGGTTAAGTTTTTTAATGGTGGAGCTTATATAAATCAATGCCCCAATGCCACTTGAATCGATATACTCAACATTTTCCATATTTATAATGAATTTACTCACTTTCTTTTCAAGCATTTTCATTACTAGCTCTTTGAGCTTATAGGAATTATAGAGGTCCATTTCTCCATTTACATCCACAATATAGATGTCCTCGTTTTTTCTTATTTTTAATTCCAAAGTTGTCTCCTCACATCTAGGATAGAAGTTTCATAAATAATTATATCGGCTAGTGGTACAGTTGGCAAGCTAAAAATTTAGAATGACTACCTTCATTGCCGATAAAAATTAATCAATTGGTCCAATGCACCTTTCTTTTCATGGATGTCTACGCCTTGGAAACTCAGCCCTAAAGTACATCCTACTTTATCATCGGTTTTCCACCTTAAAACAGCATCAACTGATAAATCAGAAATTTTCCAATTTTCATCAGGAAAAATTTGTATTTTCACTGGCTGGTTATCAATAAGCTCTATATTAGAAAAAAGAGCGATTTTTAGGCCTTTATTATTTATATCGCGTAATTGTCCTGGAATACCCTTAACCAGAATCCTTGCAAAACATAATTCTCTAGGTTCTTTTCTGTTTTTAAAATTCTCTATCATTTTACCGGAACTCCAAGTTTGATAACCGTACCAGAGGTGAAATCCTTTTTATACGGACCTAGTTGTCCGGTACCGTCATAAAATTTAATTTCAAATTCTTGAAATACCCTGCGGGTACTCAATAATCCCATTCCAAAACGTCTGTATTGATGTTTTTCTCTATATAGTTGGAATTGGTCACTTTCTACATCTATTTTTTCATGCTCTTCATTTATATCATAGGGTAGTTCTGAAACATCAAACCCTCCACCCCAATCTTTAATGATAAATAGAACAAACTTACCCTTGCTCTGTGCTTTTACCGTTATGTTTTTATCTATGTGTTTTTCTCTATGAGCTCTTAGGGAATTATTTAAAAGTTCAAGAATGGCATAACTAATGTGTTCTTGAGAAATCCCAATGGGTTCGATATAGATTTGATTTATTTGGTTTAATATTGCATTAAAAGGCGCATTGGCCGATATATTAATGTTGAGGTGATTGTATCTTTTCCCCTGGTAAAGAATATTTTTCATCTATAATATAGTAAAATCAAACCTAACAGGAATGCAACATGTTTTATTTTTATGTTGAAATTTTTTCTTGGAAACAGCTGATTAAGCTTGAACCAGATTTAATGGAGCAGTTACAAAGGGATATTGAGGATCTGGTATATCAATCTGGCGGTGCCGTCTATGATGAAATCCCCTGGGTCTATATGTTTTCATCATCCTATAAAGAAACTCTTTGGCGTTTGCTGGACAATCTTTTCTCCATGGTCGATATATTAAAAAATAATTCAGAGAACCTTCATGGGTATTCCATTGTGGTAACACAACAAACAGAAAATCAGCAATTGAATAAAAAAGAATTGGATGAATTATGCTACCTAATCACCGAAGATAAACAAATTTGGTTGGATCCAAAATGTAATTATCTTGCAGAAGAACACCTTAATTTAGAACACCATTCTAAGATTTTCAAAGTTCTATCATTAAAATCACGCGGTCCATTATTGTGCGAAGGTAAAAAAATCCTATGTAAAAATATGGAGATGGAGAATCATTTAAATGAAATGATAAATCAGAATAATCCAAAGAATATTCTTTTTTTTACAAATTCAGTGATCCAAGATTTAAAAACAGCCTTTTCTATTTGGCTTGAAGATCAAAAGATAGAGCCAATGGTTCTATCTATTAATCAGGAAGCATGGCAGCTGACCTATTATCCTTTTTTCCAAAGTCTTAAGAAGGATGTTCTAGACAATAATAAAAGCTGGACCGATCAATCTTATAAAACATTGCTGGAGTCTCTGGAAAATGAAAATTATAGTTTTTTAGCAAGAGACTATTTTAATGTTGATTTTAAAGCAGCATATTTTGAATATCTGCAATGCTGGGTGAAAATGGCTTCTGAAAAGAAAAAACCAGCCATCATTTTAGTAGAAGAACCCTTAAAGCTTAAAGAAGAAGCAAGAAGCTTTATTAGGAATCTCATGGACAAATGGAAACCTCAGAACGGATGTTCATGGGTCTTTCTAAGCAGTGAGAAGCCTGGCTTGGAATTTGAAGATTTATCATCCATTTCCATGGTCGAAGAATCTTCAGAAAAAATAATAGAAATAATGGAGAACGCCTTTCCCCAATTCTCTAAAAAGAATGTTAAAAAAAATATTATTCAAGAAAATGGTCCCAGGGGAATGTTGCAAAAGTTTTTAGCTGCTGTATATATGGACCGAGCTGGACAATGGGAATCCCTAGAGCACACAATAGGTGAAATATATAATAGTTTGGACAGTAACGCTCAGAACTTAGTTCTGCTAATGTACGATTATAATGGTCCAATGGATATGAAGTTACTGCAGTCCTGCAAGGTGAATTTCCCCTTAGAGCCTAATCGATTGAAGGATATGGTTGAACGGCTTTGTGAATTAGCCTTAATAGAAAACATTGGTAATAATTATTACCGAGCTTTATGGGGGAATATTCCATCGTTAATATCCAATGATACAAATTCACAGACAATCCGAAGAAGGGTTATAGAAGAATATGCCACCGTAATGCTTGAACAATGGAAGGCTAAGGGCTTGGCGGATCCATGGCAATATCTATCCATAAGGGAGTTTATGGACGAAGAGAGTGCATTGATGTCCCTGAATATGTTGATTCAGTGGCTGGTTGAAAATCAGCTATTTCTACCCTTAAGAGACTTTTTGGCTAATATCTCTGTTCAAAGTGAATCCATGCAGAATGTGGTTAATTCCGGCAGGTTGTCCATGGCATTATTGATGAACAAACGTCAAAAAATACAGGAAATGATCGATCTAGGACAAATCAATTTGGGAGCGGCCGGGGGCCAATACATAGAAGAATCCCGACTGCAGTTAGCCCGATATTACCAGTTCACAGGGGATCCTGATCAAGCCTTAAATTTCAGTAAGGAAGCCCTTTTCGGTTTTCAAAAAACAGGGAATCACCGTGGAGAAGTTTTTGCCAATCTTGAATTGGCTCTGGCCCTTTTAGCTCAGCAAAAGATGGGAACGGCCTTGGATTATTTTGAAATATCTCGGCGTATCGGAAATCAGTTAAACCAGTCTTACGGTCTAATTTTGGCTTCCAGTTTAGAAACCATGGGAATATTTCTTTTTGGCAATTTGAGTTTAGCTGAAAGGAATGTACAACAGCAATTAGAGCTGAGTCAAAGAGAAGGTCGTAGAGACAGGGAGTTCTTTCTTGGATTTCTTCAAGGGCGAATACTCTTTGAATTGGGAGAATATAAAGAAGCTTCCCAGTGTTTTTCACAACTTTATCATAGAACCAAGAAATTTGATTATTTGGATTGTGGGGCCGCCAGTATTCGATGGCAGGCTCGTTCTCTGATATATCATGGAAAGATAGAGCAAGGAAAAAAAATATTGAACGGATTGGATCAAACTCCCGAAGGCTTATTTTTTCTTGCAGAAGGGGACTTTTTTTCAAAAAGTGAGCATTCCGCATTAAAAAAACTTAAAGAAGCCCGTCAGATTGAGCAGTCCAGAGTCTATAATTGGTCTCAGAAAACAGATTGGTCCGACGGTTTTCAGGCCATAGAAGGCTGGTTATACTCAGCCTCTCGAGAGGATAACGTTCTGAGGGATCAGATGGAAACCATGTACTTATATTTGAATGTAAAAACAGGGCTAGCTACAGAGGCCATGCAGGGCCTAAATCGACTGCTGCAGAGGGGAGATCATCCCTTTAGACCCTATAGTCATAAATACTTTTATCTCTGCTCCAAGGCCCTGCAGGGGCGTAAGCAAGAGAGCACCGAAGAGGACTACATGGTCCTATTAAGCAAGGCCATAGAGAAACTTCAATCCAGAGCAGGTAGATTTGATGACCAAAAAAAGAAGAACAGCTATCTACAGAAGAATTACTGGAACCGCTGTATCATCGATGAAGCCCAGAAGAAGAAATTTATTTAAAATGGGGTTATTGACATAATAGCAACTAACCTATTATATTATCCCTCGTACTTGGTGGCGTAGCTCAGTTGGTAGAGCAATCGGCTCATATCCGGTCGGTCAGGGGTTCAAGTCCCTTCGCCACTACTTCAAGCCTATCTTGCATGGAATTGTTAATTCTTTTCAGGGTAGGCTTTTGTTTTTTTACACCCCTTCTGTATCTCATCTATTTCAAGGCAATGTCAGAAAATATGACAGAAAGCCTGAGAGGAGTGAGATATGCATTATCGAGAACCCTTTTATGTTTATCCAAGACAACTAAAATCTGGAAAAAGGATTTATTACTATCAGGTCTATCTTGAGGATGGTTCCTTAAGCTCTGCTAAAACTACTGGTCAGACATCTAAAGGGGCCGCTAAGGCCTTTTGTAAGCAGCTGGAGAAGGAACACCGGTTAATCCCCCAAAAACATCATATTCAACGAGAATTCAAGGAATACTTTAAGAATTGGTGGGACTGGGGGCCTGATTTATCGAAACCTACTATATGTCCTCATTTAACGAGAAAGGCTCTAAGAGGGCAGAATCTCAGCTATGCCCAAGCACGGTTAAACCGTACCAGATTAAAAACCTATATTTTCCCTCATTTTGGCGATCTTTTACTTTACGATATTAAAACCAAGGATGTTGAGCTATGGCTTGACTCTCTGGCTAATCGAGAACTCTCTGGGAAATTTCAGGTTGCTTTATTGAGTCTACTAAGAGTTATGATGAAAGAAGCCTGCCGTTTAGGGGATCTTGAGTTTAACCCAGTGCTGAATGTTATTCCTCCTTTAAAATCCAAGCCTAAGAAACGGGGTATTTTGAGTCCTCAGGAAACGGAGGCTTTATTCAGTATGGAAAATCTGATGGTGATATGGAGTGGGGATTATCAAGCCATGGGTGCCTTTATGCTTGCCAGAGATACGGCCATGCGGCCTGGTGAAGTGAGGGCCATGCAAAGGAAGTTTATTCATTTTCTGGAAAATGGAGAATGCCAGATCGATATAATGCAGGCAGTAGACCATGTATCTCATCTGATTAAGGAAACCAAAACAGGCGCAGTATTAGAGGGCGTTCCGGTCAGGCGGGACACTGCAGCTATTCTGCGAATGGTGTGTAATGATTATCCTAATCCCAAGGATTTGATCTTCTCCAAGGATGGGGAAGTCCATGTTTCGGAAAATTATCTGAAACGCCGGTTGTACCGAGCGTTGGAAGCAATAGGGATTTCTGAGGAACAACGAAGGGATCGGAATATCACCCCCTACAGCTTTCGTAACTTGGCTATCACCCGACTTCGGCAGCAATCTATTAGCGATGTGGCTGTACGGTCCCTGTCAGGGATTAAAACAACCTTACAAATTGACGGGTATACAAGCTTTAACGATGAGGAATCGATCAATCAGATCAGGGATTTCTATAAATTTCAGGACAAGCAAGCAGGGGGATTTTAGATGGAGTACTTTTTTGACGATCCAAAAGTGGATTATTTAGAGAATATAGAAGAACAAATTCTGTATATGCATGAGGTCGTTAGGGGCAGTCTACTTGTGATGGCGCTGGCACTGGGAAGGATTAAAATTGATAGACTGTATATGAAGGTCGCTTCTAGTTTTAGGGAGTATTTGAGAATGAGGCGAACCAAGCTACCTGAATCCACAGCCTATGCCATGGCCAAGTCCGGTGAGAATATGATCCGATATCGTAATTATCTCGAAGATAACAAGATAAGATTATCATCGGTTGTTCAGAAAATGCGATATATAACCCCGTTACTGGTTGATAGAGATCCGTTGCTATGGGATAGAATGCTATCGCTGAGTGACAAACAGTTCCAGGTTTATGTACGTGATCAGTCACAGATTCTACAAGGAATTATCGTCAACGATAATTCCTGTGAATCGCAAAGGCACGTGTACACCCGGGGAGCCTCACTTGTCATTTCCGGTCAAGCGGTTAAGGGAATCAATCTGAACGATTTTAAGTTGCAAACATTCGCTGGAAAACGCCCGGTGGTTATCTGGGTTGACGATGATGATAAGGCTGTCCGGAGAATAAAAAGAAAGTTGTCGAAATTTTTGGTAGAGTGAACCTATAATGATTTATTACATCTAAGTCCTATCTTGATGATGGGGCTATTTTATGGAGCCTCTATGGCTGAAGAAGTACAACTTGATTGTGAGATTAATAATGAGGATGAAAATGTATTGAGTAATATCGCCAATGATTTAGATTTTGAATCCGATTTTAAATTGGATTTTCAAAGTAAGAAAGGGATAGAAGAGAAAATTGAATATTTAACCTCACTAAATGATAAGTTAGATACGTTTAATAAAAGGCTGATTGGGAACATAGATAACCCTGAGTGCAAAGAAAATAAGAGGAGATTTAAAAGATATCCCGACTATTATGAGAATCTATGCCATCCATATTTTTTTACAGAAGACCGAATACAAAAAAGAATTAATTGGCTTTTCCTGGAACAATATGTTCCAGGAGTATTCATACCGAAAAGGTATACCAGCACTGAGGTCCGAAAGAAGGAGAATGGCATTTTTTATAATAGTTCGGTAACATCGGTTATTGGAGTCAGGATTAAGGCGGATAAAGAGATACCCAAGAAAGAATATTTTGAAGAACAATTGGATACAATCAAGAGGTTAGTTGAAGAGCAAAGTAGGAAAATCAAGATATTAGGCATCCTTTGGGAAACCGTATTTGATTATTCAAATACTTTATCCAGCCAGGATGATTATATCTTCAATCAGGCATTTATCTCAGAGTTAACACGTTTGTGGACAAATACTATCCACATTAAGAGATATAAAAGCTTACTACTGGATAGATGTTCTTTTCTGGAAAATGGTCTTAAATCTGTAAAACATGCAGTATATAGAAATATCAGTTTTGATCCACAGTCTACGGAACCTGTCTGGGTTCAGATCTTTAAGTTAGCAGGTATAATCGTTGATAGTACTGAAATTGGAATGTACCAGTTAACAATAGAGCAAGTTAAACTTTCCTATATTCACCAGGAATATCGGCATTATGTCCTTATGGATCTTAAGGAGTTCTGTTCCAGGCTTTTCCAGAAACCAAACAAAATGGGAAAAACAAAACAAGTAAATTATGATTCCGTTTTATCAGGAGAAGTAAAAAATGGAGCTGAGACAGAGATAAAATTACTAGATATCTGTGCTGAAAAAATCGTTAATGAATTATACAGTAAATAATTACATAGTTTATAATAGATTTATATATAAACAAATTATCTTTGTACAATCTCTTTAATTTCCAAATGAATCCATACTCATCTCAAGAGATCACAGAAGGGGTGACTCTGTAAAGCAAAAACCAAATGCTAAGGAGGAGGGATGGAGAAATTACTTTCCAAAAAAGAAGTGGCAGAAATGTTGGGATTATCGATTTATACCATTGATAAATGGGTCTCGTTGAAACAGAAATTGCCCTATATTCGCTTGGGCCGTAGAGTCCTGTTTCAACTGAGTGATGTAGAAGAATACCTGATTACGCAAAGAGTGGAGCCTCTAGGGAAATGTATTGGGGACAAACAGTGAAGAATGCTAAATTAGGTATTAAAAATCAAGCTTCCAATAGAACGCGGACTCTGAAGAAGAGAGGAATTCTTTCCTCTTCAGGATACTGCTGTTTCTGTCATAGGTGGTGTAAGCAGGGGAAACTGCAATACTATCATCCTGTAGCTGCCATGGATTTCTATGTTATTCCTCTCTGTGCTGCCTGTAAGAATAAGGAGGTACGTAACCGAAGAAGAAGAATGGACGAAAGAGTTGCAGGGCAATTGGAATTCCCTGATCTTGGTCTGTTGGATATTGATTCTATTGCACTGAACAGGAGGGTAAGGGAATCGATATACATGATTTTAACAAAGGGAAGGGCGCTATATAACCATAGAGGAAATTTAGTCAAATATGACTAGGAGATCTCTGTGATTGTTATGGATACTTTAAAAATAAGTATCCTGGCTTCCTATCTCTGCCCTAATAACGATTATAACGAGGGCATTTTTTCAAGAACTCCGATTACTCGTCCGGACGGTCGGATAGGTTTGAAAGTTGCCGAACCTTTTTTAACAAGAGGATTACATAGCCTAGTTATCTTTAGCGATTCTTTCTATCATCCTGGGACTCTGGAATTAGAGATTTCTGCAAAGATTCTCGGCAAATACTACTTCTGGGGTATCAGCAGAGAGACACTACATATGGTGACACAGGTTATTCTGAAAATGACTGGATTGTATATACAGCCTGAGGGATTCCTAGAGGCCATGGTTCATAAGGTTCATCTGGTGAATGACTGCTTGACCAATCATCCACAAGAGATTTTGGAAGCCCTGTCCATGGTATCTGCCATCAATCCCAAATACTAACTAGAAGGAATTCAAGGGACAAGCTTTCTATACAGACATACCGCTAATAGCAGGACCGATTCTTTGAATATCTATTATAAATATCCAGAGTTTGTTAAAAGTCCGATGTGTGAGATTTGCGGTGAGGAAGGTATAAATTGGGCTATGAAAAATATTCGTCTAGAATTACGCCTTACCAAGCATCGTATTATTAGGCGATACTGTGGCAGTAACCGCCTAGAGGATATCCTTTCTCATAGGGGGAATCCCGTAGCTGAGGCGTTTGAGGAAGTCTTTAAAAATGTGGATCCAGATAAGCATAATTACCGACCCGAGAACTTGGATGATTTAAAAACAGCAGCCCTGATAGATATTCATGGTGGAGATTTAGATGCTATCCGACGGGCCATCAGCGTTGTGGTGGATCGTAGCAACC
>JAQICO010000264.1 GCA_027858495.1 Spirochaetaceae bacterium | reverse complement strand
ACTCTAGAAACAGTAGTTTAAACCAACTTATTGAGCCTATACGGGCAAATCCAGAAAGAAAGATATCTGGTGTGTACCAAGAAGATTTTGATTCGAAAAATAGATTCGCAAGTATTTCATACCTTGAATCTATGGATTGGTATGTAATATGTACCATCCCGGAATCTGAAGTTTTTTATATTCTGAACAAAATAGAAAAGATATTATTCTTCTTCTTACTTGCGGCATTTATATGTATGAATCTGGTGATTTCTCAGGTTTTTAGATGGCTTCTCAAACCCCTTAAAGAAATAAATAAAATTGCTACCGCGGTATCCAAAGGTGATATTACAAATTTTGCGAATATCACCAGTCATGATGAAGTCGGTCAAATTTCAGAACAAGTAAATACCATGACCGATAATATGCGCAATATCGTATTTCGTATGAAAAAAGATGTTGATACTCTTAATAATTCAATACAGGAATTAAGCAGCTCCTCCAGTGAAATATCCACCACATCTAATCAACAGGCAACGGCTGTTAAAGAAATTGTATCAACCATGGAAGATTCTGATAATTTAAGTAAGGGGATTGAAAAAAAGATAAATGAAGTATCTCAAATATCAGAACATTCCCGCTCTATTGTTAACGATGGTGTTAATAGTGTAGAAGCTAGCCTTGTTAAAATGGAAGAAATAAAAATATCAAATCAAGATACCATATTAGGCATACGATCATTGAGCGAGAAAATCGAGGCTATATGGGAAATTGTTTCCATCATCAATAGCATAGCTGACCAAACAAAAATAATCGCTTTTAATGCTGAACTTGAGGCATCTGCCGCAGGTGATGCCGGAAAGAATTTTCAGATTGTTGCTTCAGAGATAAGACGACTTGCCAACAGCACTGTTACATCTACAAGCGAGATTAAAAATAAAATCAATGAGATTCAACACTCCTCTGACAGACTGATAACAGCCTCAGAAGACGGAACAAATAAAATCCAAGAGGGTGGTAAATTAACAGAAAATCTGCATCAAACATTTGAAGAAATACTTGAAACCACAGAAATATCCGCAGATTCAGCGAAGAACATTTCCCTATCCATTCGTCAGCAGGTTTTATCCTTCGAACAAATACTGCTTACCTTAAAACAAATTTCTGAAGGTATAAATAATTTTGTAACATCCACCAAATCGACTGCAGAAATTACCACTAATTTGAAACAGATGTCCGACAGTATGAAAGATTTTCTCTCTCGATATAAAACTGAGGATGAAATGACAATATTAGAAGATGTGGATCAGTTAGAATAAAAAAGTATTTTTTTCTTCCCTACTGTCTCTAATTTAAGGTAAAATTGATCTTCATGAAAAAAATAATAGCTTGGTTTGCTGGTAATTCTTTACTGACTAATTTCCTCTTTCTTGCTGTAATATTACTTGGAGTGTATTTCTGGAATATCACAGCCAAGGAAGAAATGCCCGATATGTCCTGGAACCGAATCCGCATCAGCTTTGTCTATCCAGGGGCTTCTCCAGAGGATGTAGAGCGTTTCTGTCTTGTAGACGCCGAAGCGGCCATGACGGGAATGGAAGGATTAGTTTCCATGACCTCCACGGCCAGTAAGGGTTCGGGGAGCCTAATGCTGGAGCTAGATGAAAAGCTGGATATCGACAAAGCCTATTCCGATGTTCTTGGAATTGTAGGTCGGTTGAGACTTCCCGATGAAGTGGAAGATCCCTCGGTACGTTATTTTAAAAGCACACAACGTCCCATCATGGATGTAATTCTTTCTTTGGACGATGAGGTTTTATTGTCCCAAGACGGAAGGGATCGGCTGCAGCAAACAGCCATCAATTTAAGCAACCAGTTAGAAGGCCTGGCCGATGTGGCTTGGGTGGAACCTTCGGGTTACCTGCAGAAGGAAATCCGCATTGTGGCGGATGCGGCGAAACTGAACCGCTATCAGATGTCTCTAGTAACCCTTTCCAGCCTTCTTTCTTCTCAAAGCATGCGCCTGCCCGCAGGAAATCTGGAAGATCGAGCAGAAAGTTTAGTAATACTTGATGGAGAGCTGATAACCAAAGAGGATATAGAATCCATCTATCTACGTGGAAGTTTTGACGGTCCCCTTATTGGATTGACCGATGTTGCCAAAGTAAATGAACAGTACGAAGAATATCAGACAATAAGGAAATTTAACGGCCGAGAGTCCATTACTCTACAGGTGGTAAAAAGCGCTTCATCGGGGATTATCGATGCAGCTGATTCAGTTCGTGAACAAATAGAGAGCTTTAATACAACCTTGGAAGGTTCTGGAATCCACCTGACCATTTACGATGATGAATCCATCAGCGTACGCCAACGTTTAACCCTGAATGGACAGAATGGAGCCATCGGTTTTGTACTGATTTTAATACTTCTTTTTATCTTCTTGGATTTCCGTTCGGGCTTCTGGGTGGCCATGGGAATTCCCTTTTCATTCTGCCTTGCCATGATCCTTGCCTCCTTGGCAGGTATGACCATCAATAATATGACTCTTTCAGCGGTTATCATAGTAATGGGAATGGTGGTGGACGATGCCATTGTGGTAACCGAGAATATAACAAGACTACGGCAGTCCGGAAAATCACTTAAGAAATCAGTACTTAAAGGAACCTATCAGGTATTCTCACCGGTTACCGCCAGTGTTATAACTACCTGTGTTGCCTTTTTGCCTTTGATGATGTTTTCAGGTTTCGCCGGTCGAATGGGCCGAGTGATTCCCGTTATTATAATTTTTATGCTAGCGGGAAGTCTAATTGAATCCATGCTGATTTTACCGGGCCATATGAATCATGAAATTCGACAAAAAAAGAAAAAAAGAGAGAAAGCTAATGGCCATTGGTTTTTTAAGGTTGAAAAACTTTTTTCGAGACTATTGAGCCGACTGTTAAGGTTACGCTTTCCCTTAATACTGTTTTTTTTGCTGCTTTCAGTTTTGGCAATATGGCTTTATAAAACTCAATTTAATTTCTCCTTATTTCCTGGAGAAGATTCAGATACCATCTATATCGATGCCTATACAGACGAGGATTCCAATCGCCTGGAGACAGAATTAAAAAGCCGCGATATCGAAGCTATTTTAGATGAATATACCCCAGATAGAATCGCTTTTTATCAAAGCGTTGTGGCGGGAGGGCGTTTTGGTTCTGCGGCTCAGCTGGAGAACCGGGTATATTTTACGGTTCAACTACCTTCGAGCCAGAAGAAACAAAGCGGTAGAGCCCAGGTTTTGATGGATGAACTGGAAAACCGTATAAAGCAGGAAACCTCCTTTGGGGAAGTTAGCCTACGGGCCCAACGATGGGGCTATTCCTCGGGAAGTGCCATAGAAATCCAGGTACAGGAAAATGATCCGGAAGTCCGTGCCCAATTGGTGGAACAACTGACAGCAGCCTTAGAACAAGAAGATGAACTAACTGCTGTAGAAGCTGATAAACCCAGGCCTTCTTCGGAATATCTGCTACACTTCAACCGGGAGAAACTGATCCGTCTGGGAATATCCCCCAGGGATATCCGAACTGTATTGGGGACCTACCTCAGTGGAACCAAGCTCTATGAGTTTCCCAGGGGTAATGATACCATAGATGTCCGTCTGCTCATTGGTGGTGTTGTTCCCGATAATCTGGATGTGGTGTTAAATAGCCTGGTTGAAAATCGCAGCGGTTATCTGGTTCCATTAAAAAATCTGCTTTCTGTAGAACACCGTCTTGGTGACTCAGCAATAACCCGAATTGACGGACGTCGGATCACCATGGTCTATGCAGATTTGAAACCCGATTTAGAAAGGTCCCTCACAGAAATTGCCGATGATCTGGAAAGCAGAGTATTTCCTGAATTGACACGGAATCATCCTGGATCTGTATTGACTTTTACCGGCGAAATTGCCGATACCCGGGCTACAGGAAACGAACTGCTTATAGGGATCATATTCGTATTACTTCTTATTTATATGATTTTAGCTGTAACGTTAAAATCTCTAACACGTCCTCTGATCATCATGTTGACCATTCCCCTTGGGGCTGTGGGTGTAATTTTTGCTTTTTACTTCCATGGGATTCGAACCTTTGGATTCTATGCAGGAGTGGGCCTTATCGGGTTATGCGGAGTGGTGGTGAACGATGCAATTGTTATGATGGACCGGCTGCGTTTAGAACGTAATAAGAGAGAGAGATCTCTTAGCTCCAAGGAAGTGGCCAAGATTGCTTCTACCCGTTTGAGGGCCATCATTTTGACCACGGCCACCACAGTGATAGGTCTTCTACCAACGGCCTACGGTATTCTGGGATACGATGCTCTATTATCTCAAATGATGCTTGCCATGGCCTGGGGATTGGTCTTTGGCACAGGGATAACCCTTCTTCTAATTCCGGCAATTTATTCGCTTTTTGAAGATATTTCTGGGGCGTTCAGCTCACCCACTAAAAAGGAAAAGAAATGATGAGTTTTAGCAAAAAAAGGATAGCTCTTTTTCATCTGTTAGTTATTATGTTTCTATTGCCCAACAATGCTCAGGAAACTCTGGGGCTACAGAAATTTCTGGAACTCACCGGGGCAAACGACCCCGAATTTCCGGTGATGCTCACTCAATCGGCCATGTTAAGTTGGGAAAATATTTTGGATATCCCTGCCGAGGACTGGACCATTGGAGTTTCTTCAGAGTTGGAAATGAATTTCCCCGATACGCAGTGGGACGACATTGGGGGAACCCTCTCCTTGAGTCGACAATTTAAAAGTACAGGTACAATCATCGATACGGATTATACAGCATCTTCTGGTCAATCTGGTTTAAGTTTTTATATCGGTCAGGAATTAGCTCAGGGGGCCTTTGGACGGGGCCATCAGTACAACGTGGACCAGGCAGATATAAACCAGCGCTTGGCTCGGTTTCAACTCACCGAGGTTTATGAAGATTATCTTGCTGCTGCTGCATCTATCTGGTTTGACTGGCAGCTCTCCTATGCGGGACTTCAAAACGCCCAACTATCCTACGAAGAAAATCAAAGACTTTTAGAAAATGTCCGTCGTAGAGCAGCAAATTCCATTGCATCATCCAGCGATGTTGACCGTAGTCTGCTGCAGATGTTGACCAAGGAAGAAACCCTCATTACCGCTCAGGCTGATTACCAGCAGAAAACATTGCTGATTCATAGATATACCGGTCTACCTGAAGCCTTGGAAATTATTCCAGAGGATTTCATCAGCTTCCCAGAGAACTGGGAGGTATCTCTTCCTGAGTCCGCGAAAAACCTAAACACCCGCAGCAGCAAAATACTCCAGCTGCTCATAGATACTGCTGAAAACCAATACCTCCTGCAGCAGGATGATATATTACCGTCGGTTCAGCTTTATTTAAACTACGACATCAATGGTAGTGGGTATAACTTTGAAAATTTAGGAAGTACCCTATCCTTTGGAATATCCGCCGAAATAGACTGGCCCAATCCCCATGGTCAGGCATCTTTGGAAAGACTTAGGTTAAATCATCTAAAAGAACAACAAACTGCGGATTCACGTCTACAGGGTTATTGGTGGGATCTCCGGTTGTTATATAGCCGTATTGAATTAATTGATAAGCTATTGATTTCCGCTCAGAAAAAGTCTGATGCAGCCCAGCGGGTCTACCAAGCCAGAAATGAAGATTATCGTCAGGGCCGTTGTACATTAACCGAACTAATATCCGACCAGAATAGTCTTCAGTCTGCAAGGCATGTACTCTTAACCAGAAAAATCAATAGTAATGCCCTGCGTTTAGAATGGTTCCGCCTAACCGATCAGCTGGTCACGGAGATTCCCTAAGTACAGAAACAAAGAAATCACTTACATAACCTAAGATTTAAAAGAGACTCTTAGGACTATTTTATTAGGGACATTAAGATAGGCTGAGGATTTCTCGTTGAAGTAGTATCCAGCTTTAAGGGAAAGATCGTAGATAAAACCTGAAGGGTAAAGAAAACCCCTGAATCTCTACAAAATAATCCATACA
Organism: Spirochaetaceae bacterium; assembly: GCA_027858495.1. GTDB lineage: Bacteria > Spirochaetota > Spirochaetia > DSM-2461 > DSM-2461 > JAQICO01. The sequence goes on along the minus strand of JAQICO010000264.1, from coordinate 134 downwards.
GACAGGGGTTAAGCTTTTAGAATCGATCTTACTATTCCTTCCGCATGGTAGCAGGAAAAACCAATCCAGCCAGCAAATATAGAACCATTACTAAAATCAACACCATATGAAAGCCGTAGGTTAGGGAAATCATG
>JAQICO010000246.1 GCA_027858495.1 Spirochaetaceae bacterium | reverse complement strand
GAATAGAATGTATAAAATGGAATCATATTTACATTAAAATTAGAATAAGCCGTGGCTGCGGCAATCCAGCTGGACATTGATCCGGCTTCATTGATGCCTTCCTCCAGTATTTGACCCTTTTTATCTTCCTTGTACCACATCATGGCATCGTGGTCTTCTGGTTCGTATAACTGTCCCATGGGTGCATAAATTCCAAGCTGCCGAAATAGCCCTTCCATTCCAAAGGTTCTTGCTTCATCGGGAATAATCGGAACGATCTGCTTTCCAATTTCTTTATCCCTGGCTAAGGTTGAAATTAGTCATACAAAACCCATGGTGGTGCTCATGGGTTTATCCCCAGAACCCTTTAGAATTGCATCAAAGGAGGCTAATGTCGGAACCTTTTGGGCTTCTGTCTTAGTCCTGCGGTAGGGTAAAGGTCCCCCCAATGCCTGCCTGGTTTCCTTGATAAACTTTGCTTCATCGCTATCTGGTGCCGGTTTGATAAAGGGTAGTTTTTCCAATTGATCATCGGCAATGGGCACATGAAAGCGATCTCTGAATTCCCTAATAGAATCGGAATCCAGTTTCTTTTGACTATGGGTTGAATTGATCGATTCCCCGGATTTTCCCATACCGAATCCCTTGATGGTTTTCATGAGGATAACCGTTGGCTGATCGGTGGATTTTAAAGCCTCAGCATAGGCTGCATATACCTTTCGTGGATCATGGCCGCCTCGGGTCATTTGCCAGATATCGTTATCGCTAAAATCCTCAACCAGTTTAAGAAGTTCTGGATCACTGCCGAAGAATTTCTCTCGTATATAGGCTCCGTCACGGGATCTAAGTGCCTGGAATTCACCATCCACCATCTGGCTGAATTTTTTTAGCAGAATACCCTTCTTATCCCGCTCCAGTATGCGGTCCCATTCGCTTCCCCAGATAACTTTAATCACCCGCCATCCGGCTCCTTTAAAATTGCCTTCCAGCTCTTGAATGATTTTTCCATTACCCCTTACCGGTCCGTCCAGTCGTTGCAGATTGCAGTTGATAACAAAAATCAGATTGTTTAATTTTTCCCGGGCTGCAAGTGCTATGGCTCCCTGGGATTCCGGTTCATCGGTTTCTCCGTCTCCAAGGAAGGCCCAAACATGGCGTCCCTCTGCCGAAGCTAATCCTCGGGCATCCATATATTTCATAAAACGTGCTAAGTAAATGGACATAATAGGTCCGAGACCCATGGAAACCGTGGGGAATTGCCAGAAATCCGGCATGTGACGTGGATGGTGATAGGATGATAATCCTTTTCCTTCTACCTCTTGTCGAAAGTTTATCAGCTGATCCTCTGTAAGCCGTCCTTCTAAAAATGCCCGAGAATACATTCCCGGAGAACTGTGGCCTTGAAAAAATACTAAATCACCACCATTGGGGGCATTGGGACCCTTAAAAAAATAATCAAACCCTCCTTCATATAGAATTGCCGAAGAAGCAAAACTGGCTATATGCCCTCCGATTCCCTCATTTTGTTTATTGGCCCGATGTACCATGGCCATGGCATTCCAGCGGACATAGGCGGCAACATTTCGTGCAATTAGGGAATTACCCGGTATTTTTTCAGATTTTTCTGGTAACAATGTATTGGCGTATGGAGTGGTAGAAGCACAGGCAAGAGTTACTCCTTTGGAAGCAGCCTTATTGTTTAGTTCTTGCAGTAGGTAAAGAGTTTTTGATTCTCCTTCCCTTTTAATTACTTCCTCAAGGGCCTCCAGCCATTCCTGAGTCTCCAGGGGATCCAAATCTTTAAAAATATCCATGTTATCTCCTAGAACTATTGTAATAATTCAAAATGAGCTAGTAAAGTTATTTTTGCCTAATTAACATAGTATTTTGTAATGATGAGGATTCTTGTTACCAGCCTCCCGAAGAGCCGCCTCCTCCAAAGGAGCCGCCCCCGCCGGAAAATCCACCGCCTGAAGAAAATCCTCCACTAGAAAAGCCCCGGGAGCTGCGGTTGGTTGAATAGAGTGTCGAACCAAAAAATCGTCTTCTTCTACCTATTCCAAAAAGAGGAAGAAGCCGCAATCCAAAAATAAATATAAAAAATACAACGAATAGAATAGATGGAAATAGTTCCTCCGATGAAGTCTCCTCCATTTGTTCCGCAGTGAGAGTTGTATCTCCTAATATTAGATCACCCAATGTATGAACACCCTCTGAAATCCCTTGGCTAAAGTCTCCCTTTTTAAACTGAGGCGTAATAATATTCCGAATGATATAACCTGCCTGGCTGTCCGTGACATCGCCCTCTAAGCCGTAACCAACTTCTATCCTTATCTGCTTTTCCTTCATGCTAACAAGCAATAAAAGTCCGTTATCTTTATCCTCTTCTCCCAGTTGCCATTGTGTTGCAGTTCGATAGCTGAACATTTCCAGATTATCTCCTTCCAAGGAGGGGATAATTAATATGGCAATTTGCGCTCCGATGCTATTCTCTATTGAGGCTAAGTATCGGTTAAGGTCATCTGTTTCAGAGGCCGTTAAGATTTCAGCATAGTCGTTAACTCTACCCTTAAGTTCGGGGGGATTTAAGGCTGTGAGCCTTGAGAGAATTGCTAGAACTATAAAAAAAATGAAGCCTATTTTTTTCAAGTTAAACCTCCAGGATTTGGATTGTATTGGTCAGTTGTTTCTTTTTTTCTTCTTTTTGCGGAAAATGGAGACTCAGCAGGCTGCCACATTGTTCAATCGCCTTAATTAGACCTGTGGTCATTTGGTTTTCTTTTATGCTGCCGGTCAATGAATCTACCAGGGCTGCCCATTCTTTCGGTTCAATCTTTGCACTAATACCGCTGTCGGCTATTAGTTCTACCTTACGTTCGTTTGTTGAAATAAAGATTAATATGGCACATCTATCCTTTGTTTCTGTTAGTCCAGATTTAAAAAAGTGCAACAACGCTTGATCTTTTACTCTTTGACGTATAATGGATTTAGGCACTATTAAACGATCTATAAAGGCTGTGTTGGCCAATAGAAAGGTCAAGCCAATTATTATAAAAATTGCTACGGAGGTGATTGAGGATAGTTGGCTGGGTGTTAAACCCCATCTTAGATTATTCCACAAATTTTGCCATGGACTTCCCCAAATGTGGAAAGCCAGAGCTGCAAGTAAACCAGCTAACAGGGATAGACTGAGTTCGTAGAGAACGTAATCAGAGCTTTCTTTAATTAAGGCAGTGGATATTTCGCCAGAGGTATTTTTTTCCGCCTGAGTAACCGCCTGAAGGATAGCTTCTTTATCTTTTGGGGTTAACTTTATTTTTTTCATTGTTACTCCTAAAAGGTCACTGTGGGAACAACCTCTGCACCGCTGGTTGCTTCGAAATAGGGTTTTTCAGAAAATCCTGCCATATTTGCCACAATGAAATTGGGGAATTTTTTAATATGGGTATTATACAGCTGTACGGATTCGTTAAAATTCATCCGAGCTACGGCTATACGGTTTTCAGTGCCTTCCAGCTGGTCCTGCAATGCTAGGAAATTTTCGTTGGCCTTAAGGTCAGGATAATTTTCCGTAACCACCAGAAGCCGTTGTAGGGCTGATGAAAGTTCTCCCTGGGTCTGTTGAAACCGTTCGAAGGACTGGGGATCCTGTAGAACCTGATCGCTAACTTCAATCACTCCTCCGGCTCTAGATCTGGCATCTGTGACTGCTTGAAGGGTTTCCTGTTCGAAATCTGCATAGCCTTTAACGGTGGACACTAAATTAGGAATTAAATCCATTCGTCGTTGATATTGGTTTTCCACCTGACTCCAGCTTGCCTCAACCTTCTGGTCTAAGGCTACCATGGTGTTATATCCACAGCTGGAAAAAAGAAATACAAATAATAAGGACAAAAACAATAAGGATGGGGTTTTCTTCATAGGATATGTTAGATAGAGGACTGGGAAAAGTCAATGTTTTTCATTGGGTAATAAAGAATCTAAATTAGAAAGGCAGTCCAAGAATTTGACGAATTTATTGTTTACGATGTATACTATTTTTTCGACTTTAAACCATTTCTCATCCCTAAATAAGGAAAATGAATTATGAAATTAGATGTTAATAGTTTGCCCCATCGCCGTTATAACCCCTTAACAGGACAATGGGTATTGGTTTCTCCTCAAAGAACGGACCGTCCCTGGCAGGGGCAAATAGAAAAGAAGTCTCAGCAGCAGCGACCTTCCAACGATGAAAAATGTTATCTTTGTCCGGGAAATTCTCGAGCAGGCGGAGAAAAAAATCCTGCGTATAAAGACACCTATGTTTTTACCAATGATTTTGCGGCCCTTCAGCCTGATACTCCATTGGATAAATCCTCGGAGAATCCCTTATTTCGAAGCGAGAGTCAGCGGGGAACCTGTCGCGTTATATGTTTTTCTCCCCGGCATGATTTGACTTTACCGGAAATGGCATTGCCGGATATCCGGAAGGTGGTGGATCTTTGGGCTCAGCAAACCGAGGAATTGTCCAAGGTTTATCCATGGGTGCAGATCTTCGAAAATAAGGGTGCCGTAATGGGCTGTTCTAATCCCCATCCCCATGGTCAGATTTGGGCAGGAAGTTTTTTACCCAATGAAGCCGCCAGGGAAGATGATCTGCAAAGGAAGTATTACCTAGAAAAACATCGTGTAATGCTAATGGATTACGTGGAAATGGAATTGCTGCGGGATGAGCGGATCGTGGCTAAAAATCCACACTGGGTGGCACTGGTTCCCTACTGGGCTGTCTGGCCCTTCGAAATCCTATTATTACCACGTCGTCATACCCTAAGAATGACCGATCTAACGGATGATCAACGGGATGGATTATCCGAAATAATGAAAAACTTTTTAACCAAATACGATAATTTATTCGAAACCTCCTTTCCCTATTCCATGGGTTGGCATGGAGCCCCTGGTCAGGAAAAGGCTCCCCACTGGCAGCTTCACGCCCACTATTATCCGCCGCTGCTGCGATCCGCTGAGGTGAAGAAATTTATGGTGGGTTATGAAATGCTGGCGGAAGCTCAACGGGATATTACAGCAGAACAAGCGGCTGAAAGATTAAGAAGTCTTTCGGATATTCATTATAAAGTAAGAACCTGATATCTATATCGCTGAGATGTATTGGACATCTTATAGGTAATAATAGGTTAATACAGAGATGGTTTGAACGCGTATAAACCACCTCTGTATCAGTGTAAAGTAAGGGAAATTATGGAAAACCAAAAACTAATAGAAGCATATCAACATAGGAGGGGAAATCAAATTCCTTCCATCGCACGGGCTCCTGGACGGGTAAATCTGATTGGGGACCATACCGATTATAACGACGGATTTGTTATGCCTATGGCAATAGATCGGGAGATAAAAATCGCCTTTACTCCAAGAACAGATGGTAAGCTTTGTCTTTTCAGTATTGATTTTCAAGAAGAATTCTCCATGGATCTTTCGAGTTTTGAAAAGGGAGAATCCCATTGGGGTGAATATATAAAAGGCATAGCCTGGGCCTTGCAGGAAAGGGGATACAGTCTAAAGGGCTGGCAGGGTGTTATGTCAGGAAATATTCCCAAGGGGGCAGGACTTTCCTCTTCCGCTGCTCTGGAATTAGTGGCGGCTGTGGTGTTTTCCCGAGTTTCTAGATTTCCATGGGCGCCCAAGGAAATGGCTCTGCTTGCTCAAAAAGCTGAGAACCAATGGGTGGGTGTGAACTGCGGAATCATGGACCAATTAATCTCCGCTGCGGGAGAGAAGGATCATGCCCTATTTATGGATTGCCGAAATCTGGAAACCCAATCGGTTCCAATGCCCAAGGGTACGGCAGTGATTGTAATGGATACGGGTACTCGACGGGGATTGGTGGATTCCGCCTACAATGAGCGTCGAGAACAATGTGAAAGAGCATCATTCTTTTTTAATGTGCCGGCATTGCGGGATGTCTCCATGCAAACCTTCCAGGACTCCTGTGAATCCATGGATGAGTTAATAAAAAAAAGAGCCCGACATGTAATCGGTGAAAATCAGAGAGTGATTCTGGCCGTGGAGGCCATGAAGAAGAATCAAGCCTCTGAATTGGGTAAGTTTTTATATGAAAGTCATGTTAGTTTGCGGGATGATTTTGAAGTTTCTTCGGAGGCCTTAAATCTTCTGGTAGAAATAGCCATGAAGGATGACGCCTGCTATGGCGCTCGGATGACCGGGGCGGGTTTTGGCGGCTGTGCCGTAGCTGTGGTGAAAGACCATGAAGCCCAGGCCTTTATGGATAGAATTTCCTCTGCCTTCAGAATTAAAGCCTCCCATTCCGGTGAGTTTTATTTATGTCAGGCCATGGACGGGGCTGGGGTGATAGAGCAATGCTAGTTTTCCATTATTTAACCATAGATTCTATTTCTCTTTATATTGAAAGAGAATAGGCGCATCTTTAAGACGGTATAATATTTTAAGGCGTTTTTTTTCTAACCCATTATGAAAGAACAGCGCTGAAAAAAACTCCCAGAAAAGAACCCAGCCTCCAATGGCAAGTCCTTCTAAAAGAACCCTTCCCAGGGTAAGATTTTCTAATATTCCTGATCCCAGGCTGGTTAATAATAATAAAAGCAGCCCCAAGAGGGCGTAGCCTCTGGCTCTGCGAAGATTGCCTTGAATCAGATTTCGCTGCTTTCGAATCTCATATAAAAAATAATTTCGAAAGCCCTTATCGGTAAGGATCTCTTTCTCGCTGTTTTTAATTCCCCTGGGTAAATGCAGAATTAAATTGATTTTGTATTTGGGAGGGATCTCCTTGGCTGATTCCTGGATATATTCAAATAAATCATCGTCCAGATCTCTATTTATTAAGGGTGAGAAATCCCACACATTATAAATTTCCCGGTAGCTTTCTAAATTCAAATCTAAATAAACGATCCTCTGGTCCTCATCTACTCTATAAAAATTACGGAAGGTAAAATCATTGTTCATAGGGATGTTATAGTACCTGACCATGGAAAAGACAAGACTGTGGGGGCTTATTGAATGAGAATATTTTCAGGTTTTTACCAGATTAAATGTAAGTGTTATACCGGAATATACTTGTTAACGACCCAGAAATGGGACTAAGTCTTCCTGTTACTCAATCCCATCAGTTTGTTCCTATCTAGAATCGTAAAATCTACTCGGGAGTCTTTTCTGTTCATTGGGTAGATCCTCCTTGGTAGAAGGAGTTTGCGTCTGATTGACTGTATTAGGTAGGTGGGGAGATTTGTCGGTTACTATTATAGAGTAACCAATGGTAAGATAAGTGAGCGTCTTTCATTAATTTATCCTCTCGTTACAATCTTGATATGAGAAGATCCTTATTACTTCTAAAACGGATGAGTTTTTGAAAAGTCAAAACCAGCCGCATCAGAGTATCGACAGCTACGTGTGCTGAAGGGGTCTGCGCTAACGACGTCCTTCGGATAAGCGTTTCCATCCAATCTATCTACACCATCAGCGACTTAACTTAAACCAGCCAAGGACAGTTTTTTGATAATCAGGCAATTATCATAAACTTATTACTTAATTAATTCGTTCAATTGACATTTATAAATTTACATGTTACATATATGATAATACATGTTATATTGTGTGTAACGCAGGAGTTCTTCATGACTTTTTTAGGAAAATACCCGATATCCACCACAGAAGCGCTCCACTATCCGCTTATGTTTGCAGAAAATCTGAAAAAACTTCGAATTCTTGGAATCCCCTATGTAAAACTGGATTTTCTCTACCAATACGGAAAATCTCTTGGAATACCTCAGGGGACAATCCGAACGGCCCTGTCCCGTATGAACAAGTCGGGATTCCTATCGGTGATAAAAACGGATGACATCACCCGATATCGTGTATCGCCCCTACAAGTAGAGACAATGATGAACATGCAAAAAAAAATTGAACGGAAACGTAGTAATTTCATCGTTGTCGTCTATAGCTTCGAAAAGAATCAGGAAAAGGAGAGGATTCAAATTAGGTCATTGCTGGAATACCTTGGCTTTGTACGTTTCGCCCAAAACGCCTATATCAATATAAAAATCGAAGAAAAAGAATTGCGGAAAAAACTCAAAGAAAAAAAGCTCGAGGAAAATGTCTATCTCTTTCCTGTAGAGTCCCTGCAATCTCAGGAACTTAAAAAACTGTCTACTGCCTGGAAGCTTCCACAAAGAGCCATTTACCTGAAAGAATTTTACCAGGAGATAAAGATGTTTCTGAATATGTCGGATGGAACGTCTGAGGATCTTTTTTACAGATACGGAGTTGCCTGGATCTCATTCTATATCCATATTCACAGCAAAGAATTACCTCTTCCCAATAAACTTCTTCCGAAGGATTACCATTATGAAGAAATTTTTGATTACCTGCGAAAAAACAGTATCAGGGAAGGGTCAAAAATGATGCGCTATTATAAAGCGGGCAACCGCTAAGAGAGGAATTATGAAAACATTAACCATCTTGTGTGTACTAATGGTGTTGAGCCAGGAGATTACGGCCCAGACATGCTGGTATCAGTCGACAACAGGACAGAACACATCCATTCTTGTTTACGAAACATACCGTAATAAAGAAGGGGAACTCATTGATCTTTTCTACCATGATTCATTGTCAGCTGAAAATCACCATTTTGAACTTGCCGCTGATGGTTCTACCAGGGAATGGCTCATCACCCATTCTGACGGAACCCAACGAAGATTTGTCAGGGAGGAAGACACACTTGTGGTTAACGAATCAGGAGAAACCAGAGCTTTTGACTCAGCACCCTGGTTTGGATCTATTGAAACTGGTTTGTCCGAAATGACCAGAAGAGGAATAACGGATCTCGATTTCTGGATATTGGATCCCGATAATCTGGAAGTCCGAAAATTATCCGCTCGCGTAAGGGGAGATGAGATTATCGAATTGAACGGAGAATCCATTGAAGTTCTCAGAATCAGGGTGACAGTAAAAGGGGTACCGGCAATATTCTATTCGGTGACGTTCTGGTTCCGAGAATCCGATGGGGTTTTTATCCAGTTTGAAGGAAGAAACGGTCCGCCGGGAACTCCATTGACAGCAACATTCTTAACGAAAGAGGAAACAAAATGAATAAAAAGATTATCATTATTGGATCTGGTGTATCTGGCTTGGTAGCGGGAAGTTATGCCAGAATGAATGGTTTTGAAACTGAAATATTTGAGCAGCATAATCTGCCAGGAGGATTATGTACCACCTGGAAACGTAAAGATTATTTGATCGATGGATGCATCCACTGGCTGTTCGGTTCTGCTCCTGGTACCACCTTGCACCGTTTCTGGGAGGAACTTGGCGCCATTGAGGGTACCGAATTTGTTTTTCATGAAGAGCTAACTCGAATTGAAACAGGAACCTTTGACAATAAAAAAACTTTTATCATCCATAGGGATGCCGACAAACTCAGCGCTCACATGAAAGAACTGGCACCGGAAGATTCAGAAGAAATTGACTATTTAATCGGAATGAGAAAAAGATTGTCCACCGTCGACATGACATTCGAAAAACCCATGGCATTAATGGGCATGAAGGACTTTCAACATATTATGAAATCTATGAAACCGATATGGAAGGATTATAAGGCACTAAAGAAACTTTCGCTTAACGATTATTCCCAGAGATTTAAGAGCCCTCATCTGAGAGATGGAATTAGGAGGATTCTTGATATACCTGAATTCTCGGCATTTGCCATGATCTTGCTTCTGTCGTGTCTGTATAATAAAACCGCTGGATTTCCGGTGGGCGGATCGCTTAATTTTATCCAGAAAGTCGAGAAACAATACCGGGAACGGGGGGGAAAGATTCATTACTCCAGCCGGGTAGATTCGATAATTGTCAAAAAAAACCGGGCTGTCGGTATCAAATTGACCGACGGAACTGAGCACTTTGCCGACATTGTTATTTCTGCGGCCGATGGTTATTCAACAATATTCAAAATGCTGAAAGGGCGATATATCAACCATTCCATAAAAAAGTACTATAAATCGATGCCCCTCTTCAAACCATTCTTCTACCTTTCCCTGGGGATAAACCGTGATTTTTCGGCCGAACCTCATATGTCCGTTCATCTAACACAAAAACCGTTTGAATTGGAAGGATTCACTTGTGACCATTTTGGTTTTAAACATTACTGTTTTGATCCAACTCTGGCACCCAAAGGAAAATCAGTTGTAGAAATCCTCTATTCCTCGGATTATAACTGGTGGTTGAAACTGAAGAACGATAAAAAATCCTATACAGCTGCCAAAAAGAAAATTGCCGACACCCTGATCGGAGAATTGGAAAAACTTTATCCCGGAATAACAAAAGATATTGAGGTAATAGATACAGCCACTCCACTAACCTTCGAGAGATATACAGGGAACAGGGAAGGCTCTTACGAAGGTTGGCTTCTTACACCAAAAACTATGGGTTTGACAATGAAGAAAACTCTGCCTGGTCTGAAAAACTTTTATATGGCTGGACAATGGGTTCATCCCGGCGGAGGACTATCCCTGGTGATGAAAGGGAGTCGTGATCTGATCTGGCAGATCTGTCACAAAGAAGGCAAGGAATTCAGAACCCGACCACCGGATGGCTTCGAACAAGCTGGCCCATCCAAGGCGGTGAGGAATTTACCATAACCTTCAGCATCCACGATGAGGGAGATGCCATCTATGACAGCATGGCGCTTTTGGATAATTTCCAATGGCACGACCACCCGGCGGTAGGGAATACCGATCCGCTGAATTGACTCATCGGGGAAATACTTTTGCCCGATGAAATGCCTCCGCTATGCCGGAATATACTTGTTAACGGACCCAGAAATGGGATTGAGTCTTCCTGTTACTCAATCCCATCTATTGGTTCCTATCTACAATCGCAATATCTCCTCTGGAATGGAAGACCTAAGTTTTTCCAGCTCATTGAATTTAAAGTCCACATCCACAATGGCTATAATGTTTTCATCCTTCATCAAAGGACCCGCTGTAGTGATGATTAGATCCTTTGTATAGGAGGAGTGATAAATCTCCGAACAGTAGGCCTGCCTGTGGTTCATCACTTCGGTAAACCAGAAATGGTCCTTGAAGTTTTTGGTCAGCAGATTTCTGAAATAATTCTTTTCTCCCCATTGGGTATGAACCTGGCTGATTCGATTCCCCTCCAAGTCTGTAATGGCCAACAGATGAATACTGTGTTCTACTGCAAGAATGGAACGCAGTTGTTGTTCAATCTCTTGAGAATTCAGGGTATTCACGTCAATATTGTTTACCACCTGTGAAGTTATTCCAAGGGCCTTGTTTTTTACCTCCTGCTGAATCAATTCAAAATTGGATACAAAGAGCGAGGGAACAAAGTGTCTGGCCTGGGCCATCAATTCCTCAGAAGAGATACTGGTTGTTCTTCCATTGTCATATTGCTGCTGCACCCAGCGATGGATTACCTGAATACCGGGTTCTCGCTTGGAGATTTCTTCTCTTTCTCCGGATTTGATGAACTCTATATTTTCGTTGAGCCAGCGGGCTATACCTGCCACACCGGATTTATCGGTGACGGTAACCTTTAATGGGCGGTTGAGAATTTTCTCGGTATCAAAGATATTGTAAATTTCCTGATTCTTTAAAAGTCCATCGGCATGGATTCCTGCTCGAGTTGTATTAAACTCCTGCCCAACGAAGGGGTAGTTTTCAGGGATAGGGGCTTTAATTTCCCGTTGAAAATACTCTGCGATTTCAGTAATCACCTGGGTTTGGATTCCATGGTTATCGCCCATAAGACCGATATATTCAATGATGGCCGCCTCTAAAGGAGGATTTCCCGTACGTTCACCAAAGCCCAGCAATGATGCATTTAGTGCTGAAATTCCATATAGCCAAGCGGTGGCACCGTTTACATGTACCTTATGAAAATCGTTATGGCCGTGCCATTCCAATAATTCTGAGGGGTAACCGATTTTCTCAGTGAAAGCCTGGACCATTTTGGGGATGCTTCTTGGAAGCACAGCATTGGGGTAACTCAATCCATAACCCATGGTGTCGCAGAGACGAATCTTTACCGGTACACCGGATTCATCCATAAGTTTTTTTAATTCCACGGCAAAGGGGATGCAAAAACCATAAATATCCGCCCTGGTGATATCCTCAAAATGGCAGCGGGGTTTTATTCCTGCAGAAATGGCCTCTTTAACGATGGATAAATAATCTTCCATGGCCTTTTTTCGGTTTTTTTTGAGTTTTAGATAGATATGGTAATCCGAAACAGAGGTCAGAATTCCGGTTTCTTCAATCTCAAACTCCTTTACCAGGGTTAAGTCGTTTTTATCCGCCCTGATCCAGCTTGTCACTTCGGGGAAGGGCAGGTTCTGTGATTTACATAGTTCTACGGCTTCTTTATCTCTTTTACTGTAAAGAAAGAATTCACTTTGGCGGATGATTCCCTTTTTTCCTCCCAGCTTGTGCAGCAGAGTATAGAGATGGAGGATTTGTTGAGGAGTGTAGGGAGGTCTCGCCTGTTGCCCATCTCGGAAGGTGGTATCGGTTATCCATATTTCCTCGGGTCGTTGAGGTAATACAAAATCTCTCTCAAAGAGTATTTTGGGAACCTCGGAGTAGGGGAATTGGTCCCTATAGAGGTTGGGTTCGCTGGGATTGACTAATTGAAATGGCGATGAATTATTTATTGTATTCATGTTGCCCTCCTAATAAGCCTTAGTAAACATTAATTACACAAATATGCAATAGTATTGTTGGAAATACGTCTGTATGATTAAATTATGTTGATCTATATGGCTTTTGATGTGCGGCAACGTATAATTTTGACAGGAATCATACTTTATATTTATATCAAGCTATGAGTCTTTCAGTATTAATATTTCTTCGATTATATCGATTGCATCCGCAATTACTTTTGGACATATAACGTCAAACAAGCCCTTCTCCTTTATCATTGCAAGTTCAGTTTCAACAGAAAGATCATACTTAAGAAGGTTTTTACAAATAATTGATTCATTTAATTTTTCGAATCTTGATTCAAAATCCTTAACCAACTCATATGCCTTACTTTTTGCTTTAGTCTCTCCGACAGCAAAATGGCCTTCTTTTAACCCAAGTACCATAATTGCTCCCGTTACAGCTCCGCATACTTCCCCTTTACGCATACCCCCACCAAAGCCGGTTGAGATTTTCAACGCTGTTTCTTTATCAAAATCCAAATGATCACAGAATACACTTAGAACCGCTTGACTACAGTTAAATCCGCAATTAAAAATCTCTATTGCCTCATCTCTTCTATTCATTGAATAAGCCACCTCTTTTAATTATGCTATTTCTCTACATGTAGTGTATATGGCATTATGGATAATACCAACAAGCCTACTGGCTCGATTTATTTTGCACAATAAAAAATTCCCCTAAAACACTTAAAGCCCTTAGCGTATTCCATCGGCTGGCTTTTCCCGGGGATTCCATGGTCAGGTGTACTTCTCCGGCAAAGGGAGCGTTCACCGGCCAAAGATCGTCTTTGCGTTGTTTGGATTTTAATGATTCCAGGGCATCGTCCATTCTTTCGTTAAAGCTATGGTCGCTATCCCAAAAATAATAAAGAGCCCTTAAAATATC
>JAQICO010000326.1 GCA_027858495.1 Spirochaetaceae bacterium | reverse complement strand
CATTAATATACTCAAAAGTTTTTCAACTGAGAACTGTGTTTTTAAAGATATTCAAAAAAATCTTACTATGATATTCCGATATCCCTCGGTGGAGACCCTATATTTCCACAGAACTTTGTCTCAACCTCCCTGTAATCTCTCCGATAATGGAAGGGGAGGATCTCTTTATGAGTGATAAAACACACCAGGGTATTTCGCTGTTTTTCAGCATACTTTCAGTATATGGCTTCTTTTCAATAATCTATGGCTGGTTTGGAGGAGAATTGAGTCTCTTTCTTCCGGGTATCTTTCTCTTTAAGAGTTTTAATGCTGCAGCGCTAATTATACCCATATTTCTGGCCTTTTTAGCAAAAATTATTTTGGCAGAAGAGTTCAATAAAGCGGCCTTTTTAAAATTAAATCTCTTTATCATCCCATTCCTGTCAGCATCGCTGGTTCTTAAATTACTATTAGTCGGTTCTGAATCTCCTGCAGAAAAATATTTTATCACAGCCTTTGGTAAGGCTCCCAGTATCATGTTATTAACTGCCTTAACCCTGGTGGCAATTATCTTGATTATCAGAATCAGTGAGCTTCTTTACCCTCAACAAGGGGAATCTCTTTTTTCTTTTGGCGAGTTTTTCTCGGATTTTTTGCCACAAAAGGATCGTTCTGAAGATGATACGCTGGTCGATCGGGATAGTCAGGAAATGATGATTTCCCGGCAAAAGCCTCAGCTGGAACCGTTATTGTCCTCCCCTATAAAGGACTCTCCCAGTCCAATTGTGCAGCCCGAGATGGCAATAAGGGTTGAAACACCCAAGGTGGAGGATAGTGATATTCATGACCTCATATCCAATGTGTTAAAGGGTGACTCTTCCTCCGAGGAAAATGAAAAGGAGATGCCGGAATATTCGTCTGCTTATTCAAGCCAACCCTCTGCCTATGATGACCTATCCATTAAAGATGTCATTACAAACCATGATAAGGAGGAATTCACTCCTTTGGATACCAGAGAAAAGGCCGAATTAAAATTTTCTCCCTATCAGGATGAGACTGATTCTGTGGTTGATGAAGATCAAAGGGAAGATAAACTGGATTCTTTGCTTTCAACTTTAAACCAGGTGTTAGAAGAAGACCGGCCAAAATCCATTTCAGAAAAGCTTTCCCCTGATGAGTGCTGGTTAGAGGATCAGGATCGTCAATTTGAATCGGCTCCTAACAAAGCCACAAGCAGATCAAAAAAAGTACCCTATGAAGTTCCCGTTGAAGGCGTTTTAAAGGTATATACCGGAGCAGATTATTCCCAGGTAGATGATGATACGCGCAAGGCTGGGAAGATCCTTGAGGAAACACTCAGCGAATTCAAGATTGATGCCAGAGTTACAGGAATTTCCCGAGGACCGGTAATTACCATGTTTGAGCTTCTGCCTGCTCCTGGTGTTAAATTAAGCAGAATTGTCGCCCTTCAGGATAATATCGCATTGCGTTTGGCCGCCAGCAGGGTCCGAATCGTTGCCCCCATTCCGGGAAAGCATGCCGTGGGAATAGAAATCCCCAACAAAAAAAGATCCATCGTGGGTTTCAGCCAATTGGTTCATAGTTCTGAAATGACCCAGGGCGAAATGGAGATTCCCATTGTTTTAGGAAAGGATATCAATGGAGGAGATCAGGTTATTGACCTGACCAGAACTCCCCATCTGTTGATCGCCGGATCCACAGGCTCTGGTAAGTCGGTATGTGTTAACTCTCTTATTTGTTCCATACTCTACCATCGCTCTCCCTCGGATGTTAAAATGATTTTAGTTGACCCCAAAATAGTGGAATTAAAGCTATATAACGATATCCCTCATCTTTTAACTCCTGTTATAACGGAACCCAAAAGAGCTTTTCAGGCTGTACAGTGGTCTCTCTACGAAATGGAACGCCGATACACCTTGCTGGATAGCATGGGTGTTCGGGATATTAAAACCTATAATAAACGAATTAAAGTACGTAAAATGGCCAAGGAAAAAATTCCCTATTTGGTGGTGGTGATCGATGAATTTGCCGACCTGATGGCTACCAGCGGTAAGGAACTGGAAGGGATTGTTGCAAGGCTGGCCGCCATGAGTCGTGCTGTGGGAATTCACCTGGTACTGGCTACTCAAAGACCCAGTACCGATGTTATAACCGGTCTTATTAAGGCAAACTTTCCATCGAGAATCGCCTTTATGGTGGCGGGGATGACAGACTCACGCATCATTATCGATACCTCCGGCGCTGAGAAGCTTTTAGGTCGGGGAGATATGCTTTTTACCAGTTCCTGGGACCCCTTTCCTACCAGAGTCCAAGGGGCTTTTCTTTCTGAAGAAGAGGTGGAGAGAGTGGTCAACCATGTTAAAACCCTGGGGGAACCAAATTATATCGATGATGAAATATTTGTTGAGGAAGAAGATAGCAGCGATGATTTTGCCCTCAGTGGCGATTATGGCGAAGACCCTCTCTTTGATAACGCTCTTGACGTGGTGGTAAATAGTGGAAAAGCTTCGGCGAGTTATTTGCAGCGCCGCTTGAAAATAGGCTACAACCGAGCCGCAAGATTGGTGGAAGATATGGAAGACCGAGGAATCGTTGGACCTGCAAACGGCAGTAAAGCCAGGGATATTCTTCATATCCCAGATAGAGCCCGGGGAGCAGAAGAACCGTCTCTGAGTGGCTCTAGCACTTAAAAATAAGAATAGGCCGTTAGGCCAATGGGACTTCCAGGGGAGTCTCATTGTTTAATTGGGCATGTCGATCAATTTCCCCAATCAGTGCAGCACTCCCCCCTTTTTTTATTTCTGCCAAGATTGCCTTGTCCAGGTGATGGATAATGGCCGAAATATGTTTTTCGCTGCAATTTCTAAGGAGTGCAAGCTTTTCTTCGTCGGCCAATTGTTCAAGGGAAAGCCGGGAAAAAGCCCTATCTCTCAGCTGGGGATTTGAAAGATCTCTTGCCACCATTAATAAAAGCTGATTATCCAGAGTATCCTGAAGGTAATAATCGACCGCCGGGTGATTTTGGTGGTGATTAATCAAATGAAGTCTGCTTTTTCTATCCATAGGGCCTAAATCCAAACCCTGGACAATAATCCAGCCATCTTGCTCTAATTTTAAAATATCCAAGATGGATTTTTTATTATTTAATCTGCTTAACGCTTGTTGTCTAACTCGGGGAGAAGAATCTTCTTGAGCTATTTCTTCTAGAATATTCTGGGTATCGATGAGTTCAAGCAGAAGAGTGCGAAATTGAGGATCTCCGCATTTTTTTAAATACTGGTAGGTCAACTTTTCATGTTTAAGTTCTAAAAGAATGGAAAAGATTTCTTCTTGACTGGGAATCGTTATAATTTGTTGCAATATTTGCTCAATAGATTTTGCGGAGTGTATTCTTTTTCTTATTCGTTTGAATAGATAATCTTTAAAAATCATTTTCTTATATTCTCCATAATAATAAACATTAATAATAACATAAAGGTTAAAAACGAACAAGCTATATTTTGTTTAGAATTGGTGTCTGTCGGGTGTTTTTTTCTTGATTTTAATTTGTAATTGTTACATTGTATATAGCATACCCTATTATCGATAGGCTATATTATCAAAGGATATCGCATTTAGGTTTTCTAAAGAATGATTATAATTGCATTTGTAGGGACCCAATATTTTAAGAAGAGTCCCAGTTCTCTTGGAGGTTTTATGTCGTTTTTATATTATTCTCTAGCTGAGGAAGAAACATGCAGCTGCGGTAAGGAAAACTGTGACTGTAGTAGCAGCCCTAGAGAAGAGGGCAGTGGTTGCGGCTGCGGCGGAGGCTGTGGTTGTAAATAGTCCTTTTAGCCCATGGTACCGATTTTTATATTGGTATCATGGCCTTTTCAGCCAGCAGGGCTGTAGCAAAGGCTCCGTGAATATTATATCCCCCGGTGTTGCCGTCAATATCCATCACTTCGCCTGCAAAGAATAATCCCGGCATAATGCGAGATTCCATGGTATGACGGTTGATCTCCCCCATGGACACTCCGCCTGCGGTGACCATGGCCGAGGAAAAGTTTCCCTTGCGGGACACTTCCATGGGGAATCCCAGCAACAAAGAGATTAAAGCTTTTCGGGTATTTTTATTTAGATCCAAACATCGGGACCCCTTGGGTATGATGAGTGATTCAAGAATATAATCTGCCAGGGCGGAGGTTATACCCTTTTCTTTTAAAAGTGTTTTCAGATTTGTCTTTCCCTGAGAAATCATTACTTCATTGAGTTCTTCCCGGCTCTTTTCTTTATTTTCTGTAAAAATCAAAGAAAATATAAT
>JAQICO010000447.1 GCA_027858495.1 Spirochaetaceae bacterium | reverse complement strand
AAGAATTTTCCGTTGCCACAAAAAAGAGGAATGAAAGCAATAAACTACTTCAAAAATCCATTGAAATGAAAAAAATCATGCATTCAAAGCTGATTGAATCTGAAAAGATGACCACCATTGGTAAAATGGTGGCGGGTGTTACCCATGAGATTAGGAATCCCTTGGGGATCTGCGTTACTCTTACCAGTCATTTAGATTCTGTGATGTCACAATTCTATTCTGATTTTCTGGAACAACTGTTAAAAAGAAGTTCCATGGAAGATTATTTATCTAGAATAGAAGAATCCACCGAGGGGATTTTATATAATCTTAACCGGGTGGCCAATCAGGTTCGTAATTTTAAACAGGTAGCCGTTGATCAACATGGGATAGAATGCAGGGTTATAAATATAAAAGATTATTTCCAGGGTATAATAGAAAGCATAAAATTCCTGACAAAAATAAGTTCCATTCAGTTGAAATTAGACATTCCTGATAATATTGTTGGTGAAACCTATCCAGGAGCATTAAGCCAAATCATTACCAATCTTATTTTAAACTCCATCAAACACGCCTTTCCCCAAAGGAAGGAAGGCATCATATCCATATCGGGTTACTATAAAAAGGGACGTATGTTTTTGGAAATATCAGATGATGGCATAGGCATGAATAAAGCTATAGCAGAAAAAGCCTTTGAACCTTTTTTTACCACAAAAAAAGATATAGATGGAACTGGGTTAGGCTTATCCATTGTAGAAAACATGATAAAACAAAAACTTAAAGGAAAAATCAATCTGGAAAGTACTCCGCAAAGGGGTTCTCATTTTTACATTGATTTTCCGATAAAAGGAGCTGAGTTGCAGGAATGAAACACATCAGAGTGGCTGTATTTATTGAAATGATGGAAAGCCCTTATCATCAACAGTTTCTCCATGAATTAAAAATACAGGCGCTACTGGAAAATATCCAATTAGTATTTTATGCCGGCCGTACCATAAATGCAGAGGGAAAATTAGCTAAACCTCAAAACATAATATACCAGCTGTTAAATCTAAAGGAATTTGACGGCCTGCTGATGCTGGCTGGCGGTTTATTAGAAAATACCCAAGAGAAGGATGTTGAGAATTTTTTAAAGTCCTTTTCTCCTATTCCTATCATAACGCTGGATATACAGCTAAAGAACTATTCCAGCATAACCCCCAACAACTATAAAGGAATGAAAGATCTGTTAAAACACTTGTACGAAGTACATCATTACCGAAAAATCGATTATATTTCAGGACCTCTTCATATCGATTCGGCTCAAGTTCGATTAAAGGCTTACAAGGATTTTTTAAAAGCACATAAACTTCCCTTTCAAGAAACAAAAATAGTCATTGGAGATTTCCAGGTCGAAACGGGCTATAATGCTGCCCCCTGGGCTCTAGAGCGGATGAAGCAGGGAACGGAAGCCATTGTTGTAGCCAATGACAATATGGCTCTGGGCTTAATAAACGGATTAAAGGAATCGGGGATTTCAGTACCCGAAGATGTAGCGGTAACCGGTTTTGACAATATAAAACAGCTTAGGATATTCGAGCCTCCTATCACCACAGTAGATCTGAATTTCCTTAAACAAAGCGAGCAGGTATTAAAACAATTAAAAAACATCATCCGACAGAAAGGGAAGGAAATTCACCATAGGGTTGCCACCCAGGTGATAACCCGAGAATCCTGCGGTTGTAAAAAACCCGAATATCAAGACCTGGAATTATACCGCCAAAGGAATAAAAAAATTGATCTAGATGCCTATTTACGAACCCGACCGGGAATTATTCTTGCCAATAGAAAACTATTCAAGAATGTAGAAAATTCATTGTTTTTAAAAATCACCCAGGAATTGGCTGATTTGAATTTCCATGGCAATGAACTAAACCAGGAGTTTAAAGAGTTGGTAGATGAAAATTGTATCAGCCCCTTTGATGTTGAGGGATTTTATTGTTTCTTAAATTATTTACAATTTGAAATTGACAATGCCATTGATCAAACCGTGGAAAACCAGATCAGGTTATCAGCCATCTTTAACCGGCTCCGGGTAATCCTCGCTCAAAAAACCGAAAACCTAATCTCTTTATACGGCTCGAAGTTATATGGCCTTATGTGGAGTTCCAGGGATGTATTAAAAAATATAGTCATATCGGATAGTTATTCAGAACTAGCCGACTTAACCCAAAAAAGCTTGAAATCCCTGGAAGTAGATACCGCCGTTATTATGGTGAAAAACCAATCGGGGAATAAGGGAATAATCATCCTGGAATTCTCCTCTAATAGCTCAGGGGAATCCAATAAAACAATCAAGATGGACTGTTTCCCCCACAAATCCTTTCTAAGTAATACTCAAAGCAACTTAGTGGTTATGCCTCTAACCTATAAAGAAGAATTCCTTGGAGCCATGGCTATCAGCATGGGAAATTTGGTGGGTATACATTTTGAATATTTACGAAATCAAATAAGTACATCCATTAAGGGTATTAACCTCTATCAAGAGCAAATGGAGAAACTTGATGAACTAAAGGAAATACTCAATGAAGAAGAGTCCATCAATAAAGATTTAAATAATCTATACAAGGAGCTACAGGAAACCCAGCAAACCTTGGTAGAAACAGAAAAAATGGCAGCCCTGGGAAATCTGGTTGCCGGGGTGGCCCATGATATAAATACACCCTTAGGAATAGGTATTACTT